>JABGUA010000123.1 GCA_018646825.1 Piscirickettsiaceae bacterium | reverse complement strand
TGACACATGCGGGTATGGAGCTAGAAGCACAAATAGCAGCAGGCATTAGCCAATCGTTAATACGTATATCTGTTGGTATTGAAGATGCTGATGATATTATTGCCGATTTAGCACAGGCTTTAGCTTAACCATTATGGCTATTGCAAATGCACGCCATATTCTGGTTAAAACAAAAGAACAAGCTGACGAACTGAAACAACAATTAACTAAAGGTGCAGACTTTGCTCATATCGCTAAAAAGCATTCTTTGTGTAAATCATCTGCTAAAAAAGGCGGCGACTTGGGCGAGTTTCCTCCCGGGCGGATGTTAAAAGCGTTTGATAATATCGTTTTTAAAAAACCACTACTCACTGTACATGGGCCAATTAAAACTAAATTTGGTTTCCACCTTATCGAGACTATTTATCGTCGCTAAGATTACATCTCTTCGTCATAAACCCATCTCAAAAGTCGGCAGCAACTTGAAAGGACAGCCACTCTTTTGTTTTGGGATGTTCAAACTCAAGTGTCTCAGCATGTAAATGAAGTCGACTGGCTTTCTTACCATAAAGATCATCGCCTAGTATTGGTGTCGATAAACCCCAGTTATGTGCCGAATGAACGCGAAGTTGATGCGTTCTTCCGGTAACAGGGTAAAAGTGAACCCTACTCCTACCCTTCTCCACGGCGATAACCTCCCATTTCGTTTGTGCTGCTTTCCCATAGTCATAACAAACAAGTTGGCGTGGCCGGTCTTCTAAATCAACTCTGAGAGGCAAATCAATCAAGCCTGATTGTTGCTCGATCAGACCATCCAATATCGCAACATATCTTTTCTTCACAATACGCCCAATAAATTGTTGCTGTAATTTCTTATGCACTTGTTTATTTAATGCAATCACCATTAAACCTGATGTCGACATATCCAAGCGATGCACAATTAAAGGCCCTGTTGCATCTGGAAACAAAGTACGAAGTCGCGTATAAACACAGTCTTGAATTTGCTTACCGGGCACAGATAACAGTTCAGCCGGCTTATTAATTATGGCCATCACATCATCCTGATAAACGAACTCGAGCTGCTTGTCCTTACCTAGATTGTTGAGCAAGGGATTAGCTTCTACCTCAAGACCCTGCAACATATGCGTTAAAATCGGCTTACACTTACCCTGACAAGCACCGTAAAACTGCCCATGATGTCTGATCTCTGACTTCGGCGAGCCACCCCACCAAAACTCAGCCATCGCCAAGGGTGTCATTTTATGCTGATAGGCATACTGTAATAATTTTGGTCCCGCACAGTCCCCCGCCGCTGCCGGTGGCTTACCTTGTACTGTTTGCTCAAATAAAGACAGTAATGTCCTCTTTTCGCCATTGGCATTTAAAAAAGAATATTGCTCAAAGAGTCGATGCTGTAAAGCATGTGAACGTTGCTTTCTCTTACTCCTGAGCCCATCAATTTCATCTGTTATCGCAGATAAGGCTTGTCGTTTTTTATCAAGCTTCAGATGCCAAGCTTCCGTCAGTGCCTTAAGTTGGTTTTTTTCAGCCACACTTTGTTTTGCAAGTACCATTAAAAGGGTTTGATAATCGCCATCTGAATAGGCTGCCAAACCTCCTGTACGTTTTTCTTTTCGTACTTTGCGTCCTAGAATAATTTCTTGTCGATATTTTGCAATCTCGGCTTTAGCTAGGTTCTCTTGCTGATCGAGCTCTAATGCTAAGTTCGCAAGACTAGGGTTAGACTCTAATACGCTTAATGTTTTATTAATGGCATTAATTTCAATCTGGCCAGACTGAAAGAATGACGACGCATTCAAATCAAATAATGCGGGTACAAAGTAGTTATTCTTGTCTGTCATTTGACCAGAAAAAGCACTTAAATAGCCAATATCCCCCACCTCATTCTGTACCACTATGACGCCAAACATTTTTCCTTCTTCTGTTTGGCTGAACTGAGCGTCACTTCTTAACACCTGTTGTAGCTGTTCAGCAGCCTGCAAACACAGTGGATGTGGTTCATAATAGAAAGGGTATGTGAAGCTATCGGGCAAGCCAATCGTCAACGGTTGTTCTAAAGGCGTAAAAAAAGGGTTAATCACATTATTTTCCACAACATTTAAAGGCTTGAACTGTTAAACAACAACGGCAGTCAAACCTCTATGCGTTTTAACCAATTCGAGAGAGACAAACCAATGACAAAAACAACCGCCATTTTACTCTTTTTCTTAAGTTTGTTGCCGTTTTCTTCTGCTAATGCTATCGATATGGACGCGATGCAGACGCCACAAATACGCATGATTAAATTGATTTCATTCTCATTAGAACAAGAAAGTGCCGTTTTTGAGGTTGAGGTTTATAACCCGAATGAATTCAAACTGCCCGTGAGAGAACTCACCGGCAGTGTTCATCTTAATAACCTACTTGTTGCAACACTCGAAGCAAGTAGTAAAAAAAGTTTAGCAGCACTATCCACACAAACCTTTACTGTACCCATCAAGGTGATGACTGATGCTACGATACAATCTGCTAACGCGGTGATGCTGACAGGTATTGCCGATTATGAGTTTAGTGGCTATATGATGACGCCTGTCGGTGAAATCCCCCTCTCTAAATCAGGCCGTTTAACTTCAGAGCAAGTTTTAACTTTCTTATATGCGACGCTCTTCTCACAAGGCCAAAAATAGCTTGTTTTGTTGCTAGAGAGGGCTTTCGATATGTTCCACGGTGTTAATGTGACCTCTAAATTATAAGAATCCGCTATGTTGTTGATCTATTTATTCTATTTTCTTGTTATCACCCTTTTGACCTTCTTAACTTATGCTTATGATAAATGGGCAGCACGTAGAGGCCATTGGCGGATCAGCGAAAGAACATTGCATCTTCTTTCGTTAATCGGTGGCTGGGTTAGCGCGCTGTTTGCTCAACAGTTATTGAGACATAAAACCATTAAACAGCCATTTCAGCGGCTTTTTTGGTGTACGATTATTTTGAATTTAGCGTTTGTCGTTGCCTTGAGTTTCGAGCTGGTCTGAGCTGAGCTAAAGGAATTGACTAGTTTTATACACTAGCGCAAGCTTATTCTTAGCCTAACGCTCTTAATTCGCTCGTTTCTTTAAAGCATCACTTTCCGTTAATATAATTATCTGTAACTTTAAGTGTTGACATACCAAATGAGAATCATTACTATTCTTGTTAACGTTAATTCACAGAGCCACTATTATGATCGTTTGTATTTGTAATAATGTTAATTCAGCAACTATTAAAGCTACCGTTCAACGTGGTGCTTGCTCTGTTGATGATGTGAAAGAAACCACAGGTGCTGCTTCTTGTTGTGGTAAATGCCAGTTTAAGGTCAACGCCATAGTACAAGATACCTTATCGGAAACCAGTTTCCCGCAACAAGTCTCTCAAGGTTAATTTAGAACGCCTCTTTACATCACCCTCAAGTGCGGCCAGCCTGGTTCATTAACTCACGTTTCCATTTCACAATAGACACTAAGCCCTTCATATTGTTTATTAAATTTGATGCTGTCATCCCTTAGTTTTCATATTCCAGTCATCAAAGCTTAAACCAAATACAAAGCGTTCTTATTTACCATTAAAATCAGTCACTTAGTTTTGACTTTAGTGCCAAGGTTTCTTAACATTATGTCTTCTCTTCTTCTAGCTAATCTCAACAGGAAAATATCATGAAAGGTGATTCAAAGGTCATTGCATTATTAAACAAAGCATTAGGTAACGAACTCATTGCTATCAACCAATATTTCCTCCATGCAAAAATGTATAAAGATTGGGGTATGACTAATTTGGCTGAGTTTGAATACCATGAATCAATTGATGAAATGAAACATGCTGACATGCTTGTTGATCGTATTCTATTCTTAGAAGGCCTACCGAATTTACAAGATTTAGGTGCTTTGCGTATTGGTGAAGACACCAAAGAAATGCTGGAATGTGATTTAGCCTTAGAGCACGATGCAATCCCTGATTTACGCGATGGTGTTGCTTATTGTGAAGAAGTTAAGGATTACGTTTCTCGTGACCTTTTTAACTCAATTTTAGAGTCAGAAGAAGAACATGTCGATTGGTTAGAAAGCCAATTAGGCTTGATTGAAAAAATGGGTATCGAAAACTATATTCAAGCTCAAATAGTTAAAAAAGCGGATTAATTAAGACACTTCACTAGCGCTTATAGCCCCTCTTCTCCAGCGCTAGTGAAGTTAACACTTTCGTTTTAACCCCTTTCCTCTCGGTACTTTCATCCTGAATGCACAAATTTAGACTAGTCGTCTTAGCACTAATCATTGTATCTTTGTGATATTGCATCTTTACTACTGAGAGATTAGCTATGCGTTGGAAAGGGAATCGCCGAAGTGACGATATAGAAGATCAACGCCATATGCGTCGTTCTAAATTAGGCGCTATGGGTGGTGGTGGCGGCATAATGCGGCTGTTGCCAATGGTCTTTCGTTTTTTAGGCTTTAAAGGTACCGCTATTTTAGTTATTGGCATCGGTGCTTATGGCTTAATGACAGGTAACCTCGGTGCTATTTTAGGTGGCCTTGGCTTACAAAGTGCCCCTGTGACACAATCCTCTGGTCCATTGCAACAAACTGAGTCTGAGAAAGAACTGGCTGATTTTGTCTCTGTTGTTTTAGCTGATACGGAAGAAACATGGACGATGTTATTCAATAAACGTGGCCTAACTTATAAAAAACCGCGCTTAGTCTTATTTCGCGATGTCGTTCAGTCAGCTTGTGGTATGGCGCAGTCTGCCATGGGACCCTTTTATTGTCCTGGAGATCAAAAAGTCTATATCGACCTGGGCTTTTATGACCAATTAAAGAATCAATTTAATGCCCCAGGTGACTTTGCCCAAGCCTACGTTATTGCCCATGAAGTAGGACATCATATTCAAACGCTGAATGGCACCTCAGCTAAAGTCCAAGCAGCACGAAAACGCCTTGATAAGGTGGAGGGTAATAAGCTGTCTGTTTTGCAAGAATTACAAGCAGATTGTTTAGCCGGTGTTTGGGCTTATCATGCCAATCATTCTCGTCAATTACTAGAAAGTGGTGATATAGAAGAAGGCTTACGTGCTGCTAGTGCGATTGGTGATGATACGTTACAAAAGCAATCACAAGGTTATGTTAGTCCAGACTCATTTACCCATGGTAGCGCTGCCCAGCGGGTGCGCTGGTTTAAAACGGGCTTTGAGTCAGGTGATATGAAAAGCTGTAACACTTTTGGGTCTTAACCTCTTATTTAATGACGTCGAATAGCACATTGACGTAAATAGCATCATTTTTTTAAATTTTATTAGAATAAGATCGCCAAATGACTGGCGTGATAAGCAGCATATATTAAGGATTAATTTTATGGCGCCGCCCAATAAACTTGTTTCACAACAAATTACCAGTCCCGCGAAACTCGACTTCCAGTTGTTTGAACATATCACAGGTTATGTCGAACAATATTCATTTGTAAAACTCGAAGCCGCTTTAACAGAAACGGTTTACAGCCAATTTAAGAGACACTATCAGCAAGCAGATGAAAGCCAAAAAGCGCTTATAAGAAAACAAATAGAGCAATATATTCCTAGTCGTCAGCAGCTAAAAAACTATATTAATGGTGAGCCGATCTATTATCGCTGTGCAAATACTATCGCTAACTTCTTTCAAGTACCTTATACCTTAAATAATCATGATCCTATCCTCGATGTTAATCAAATTTAATTCGAGATTAAATCCTTATTCACGCTATTCGATCGACTTATTTATTCAGAATAAATAAGACCTCAAATAGACTGAACAAGCAACTTAAGCCGTAGGAAACTTGTCCATTTAGCTAGTGTTCAAAATAAAAATACGCTACTCTAACTGGCTTTGAATAACTCTTGTTTGACTAAGGATTACCTATGCGCATGCAAACCATTTCTACTTACTTTGCTTTTTTTGTTCTGCTGTTTTCTGCTTCTGCGTCGCATGCAGATGAAGTCATTTCTGAAAACGTAGACATTCATGCTTTCTCAGCATTAATCACCGAGCACAGTGACGATCCTAATAGTCAAATCATCGATGTAAGAACACCCAAAGAGTTCCATGCCAGTCATATTGCAGATGCACACCTTATTGATTTTTATGCCAAAAGTTTTTTTCAAAAGCTAGAGCAACTTGATAAAGATAAAACCTATTTGCTTTACTGCCGCAGTGGTAACCGCAGTGGTAAAACGCTCAAAATCATGAAAAAAATGGGCTTTAAATCAGCTTATAATATGCAAGGCGGTATGAAGGCTTGGACAAGAGCCAATTACCCTGTTGTCAAAGCTAAATAAACGCTTTTAAGCTATTGCCCGCTCTTTTTAAGCAACGTCTCGTTACGTTACCCACGCTTTGGGGATGGCTGCTCATTGTCTTGGTTTTGGCACTTTCACTGAGCTATACGTTTAAACATCTTGGTCATTTTTTAGCTAAAAATCAACCTACCCATGGCCAATACCTTATCGTCGAAGGTTGGGTGAATGAGAAAGCCTTATTACAGGCCAAAACCCTTTTTGAACATGGTCAGTATGAATTACTTATTACATCAGGCGGGCCGGATACCACACAAATAAAACCTGATTACCCCAGTTATGCTGACAAAGCAGCTGCTTTTTTAATCAGCCAAGGTTTCGATACAAATAAACTGTCTGCTGCGCCTGCACCCGCATCCGCTCAAAACCGGACTTATTTAAGTGCCGTAAAAGTAAGACAGTGGTTTGAATCTCAAGACATGAAACCAATATCTTTCGATATTTTATCCTCTGGTGTTCATGCTAGAAGAACCCATAAGCTGTATCAAATGGCCTTTAGTGATACAACGGAAATCGGTATCATCGCCCTCGAGCCAGACCATCATTCACTTGAAAACTGGTGGCATAGCAGTGATGGTATTAAATCTGTTTTAGCTGAAACCGTTGGCTTAGCTTATAGCTATTGTTGTTTTGAACCTGGTGAAATGGGTTCACACCAAGAACTATGGGGCATTTATTAACGCTCACATCGATAGCCTTTTTGCTTTATGCTCAAACAAATATTTAATTTATTAAAAACGGATAACTCATGATAAAACGCTTTTTTATTGTATTACTTTCTTTAAGTTTATTTGGCTGTAACTCTGCATATACTAATGATTTGGTTGCCACACCTGAAATCAAAAATATTCAGCTATCTCATTTTTCTGTTCAAGAAAGAAAAGCGGTTTTCACCGTATCTTTATATAACCCAAACCCCTTTCCACTTCCTATATCAGCAATAGCGGGGGACATTGCCTTAAATAATTTGACGATCGGTAGTTTAGAAGCTAAAAGCGATCAAAACCTAGCGGCTTTCGATACGCAAGATGTTACTTTACCTCTTTCTTTGAATCCTGATGCCCTAATAAATGCTGCACAAAGCGTACTTTTGCAAGGTAAGGCCAGTTATACCTTTAATGGAGATGTACAAACTAGTTTAGGACGGGTTCCCTTTACTAAGCAAGGTGAACTCTCTGCCAAAGAAGTTATGGGTTCAATCTTACCCAGCTTTCGTTAAGTCCTAATTAGTCAGGACTCAGTATGGTCGAACATTTATTTTTGAAGCCGGCAGTTCCATCCTCACCACTTGTTTCGACCACGGCTTACGATGTCACGTTGAATGGTATTACCAATAGCCGTAATGAGCACGTATTAAAGCAATTATTAGTTTTGCCGCAAGATACCTTAACTGATTTCGAGCTTCGTCCGGGCCAGTTAAAAGAAGATATGGTCATCACACCCTCTTTCGACTTCCATAGCCTATCCTCCGGCACAACCCTTCGTATAGGCACTGTTGAATTAAGACTGACCTTTCACTGTGAACCTTGCTCTAAAATTAAGGCGATTGTTAACCCTAAAAAGGTGCTTCACCGGCGTGGTTACCATAGCCAAGTTATCCAAGCCGGTCGTATTCAATTAGGTGATACTGTCACTGTATTAGAACAACGACACGAGGCTATTCCTTATGCATTAGCTGACCGAATCAAATGGTATTTAGAACGTCATCCAGTGCCAATTTATGCCGCTGACCTCGTTAAAGCCATTGGACTTTCTGCCAGTTATTGTCGTGCGGTACCCAATGTCCTTCGCAATAGAAAGGACATTGATGTTGCGTTAATTCTTTATAAGAACAAGCAGCGTAATTAAAGGTATGCTTGCTCAGCTCTTAATGCTTTAAGATCAGCAATAACTTCTTTGCTATGCCTAGTGACATTAACACTCCGGTACACCTTTTTGACCAAGCCTTCTGGACTGATAATAATGGTATGCCTCTTGGCAAATTTAATTGGCCCTAGAGAGGCTAAAGCACCGTATGATTTTGCTACAACGCCGTCGGTATCAGCTAACAAAGGAAAAGGTAAGCTATATTTCTCAGCAAACGCCGCGTGGCTGTCTTGATTGTCAACGCTCACCCCTAAGACTTGGGTATTAAGCGCCGATATCACTTTGAATTCATCCCTAAAAGCACACGCTTGCGTGGTACAGCCTGGGGTATCATCCTTAGGGTAAAAATATAAAACGACCCACTTACCTTCATAATCACTGATTGTATGAGTCTCCCCACTTTGGTCATGTAATTCAAAGTTCGGCGCGGGGTTATCGATTGTTAAAACATCCGCACGGGCAAAATTAAACATTGTCAGACATGCCACTAATAAAGAAAGCCCAAATAATTTCATCGTTTACTCCTATTTCTTAATCTCATTAATTCAGTGTAACTAAGTTTGTTGGTGTTTCCTAACCTTGTTTTATGTTATTTTCGCGCTCTGGTGTGTTCGACTCCTTACAAAGAAAACAGTTCTATAATATGAAACTTATCTATACCCATGAAAACCGTTTTCTCGTTTATAACATTCAAAATATTGTTGAGAATGCACATATTGCAACAACATTGAAAAATGAATATGCCTCATCGGCAGCTGGTGATTTAGTGCCTCATGAGACTTGGTTAGAGTTATGGGTAGTTGAAGATGATGATTATCGCTTAGCCATGACAGCCATTGATACTGCTTTTAAACAAGGAAGTCCCATAGAATGGGTCTGTCAACAATGTTCAGAACGTAATACCGCTAGTTTTGACGTATGTTGGCAGTGCCAAACAGAGCGTCCTGATTAAACCCGTCGGCTCTGATAACGGCGTTTAGCCCAAGGGTGCAATGCTTTTTTTAATAAGGAGTGTTGATATTCTTTTCGTAAAGAATCACGTGCATCGCCTTGGATTTTTTTTCGTAAAAACCAACCGTAACCTTTATTACCCAGTAAGCTGAAAATGCAGCGATTGACCACTGACGCATCCATCTGAGGTTTGAGTTGCTTGCGCCATAACTGGTCATAATTTTCACCGGTTAATAAGCTTTGTGCAGCCAATAACCCTGATGAAATCACTAAACGCATACCAAAGCCCCAAAGTGTGTCTTGAAAACCGGCTTGTTCGCCAACGACTGGATATTGGCCATTGTATGCTGTTTCAGGAACGTAGAAATTACCTATCCCACCATGAAACTTGGGGTTAATCATCTTTAGATCAACTAATTGTTCAAAAGCAGTGACTGTGCGTGCTACATATTGCTTTTCTTGTTTAAAGTCATCGAACATGCAGCTTTTTACTGTACCCACACCATTCATAATCAAGAGATAGGAATAGCCTTTCGGTGCTAAATCATCATCACAGATAACCCAGTAACCATCTTCCATATCAGTGGCAAAGTGGTAGCCTGCTGAAATAGCATCTGCTGCTTTTGGCCCACCGGCCATGATCCCTTCCCCTGTGATTTCACGGAGACGGCTATTAAACTTGACTTCAACACCAAGCGATTGCGCCTGTTTTAATAAAGCCGTATCTAATGTATTAGGCCCAGGACCACGTTCAAGCATGTAGAATAAGGGTTGATCACTACTAATTTCATAACGACGCTGCTTGTAATCAAAAGCGGTGCCTTTATAACAAGCTAATGTTGCAAAGTCTGTTGTTAGCCCCTGCTCCTCAAATAATTCTATTACATTTTGCTCTGTTGTCCAGTTTTCAAGTCCTTGAAAATCTTGGTATAGACTCCCAAAGCGATATCCTACTTCTTTATAAGCTTCATGGACAACCACTTCTCTGCCCGCTTTTGCTAATGTGATCGCAGCTGCCAAGCCTGCCGGCCCAGCACCTGCAATTTCTATTCTTGTCTCAGTCATTATTTGTTAAATTTAGTGCGTTTTTAGTCATCATTTTTACTTGTAAAGGCCATGTCCAATCAGTCGGTCACTGTAATCTTCTTAGCCAAAAATGTACAGTGACCGCTTTCGGTCTGTTCATCATTAGGTCATTTTGATTAGGCATTATTCTTCAAGCCTAAACGCCCCGTCTTTACAGCACGACGTCGTATACCCAGTGCCGGTGAAATGTAGTAAAGATCGCCATTACTGCCTAATAAATGCTGAGACACATCGGCTGCTTTGGCAACTGCTCCATTGGCATTGATATGATGGGGCTCGCCGTGAACAGGAATGGCACATCGTGGTTTCACCCATTGATACATTGCTTTCAGCTCATCAGCTGCAGGATGACCTGAGGCATGAATACTCAGTTGACTATTGTCATCCGTAATGACATCAACTTTCATTGCTTTGAGTCGCTCTATCATCTGTTCTATCGGCAGTTCATTACCTGGAATCACTTTAGAACTGAAAATAACGGTATCCCCTGGCTCCAAGGTCATGTCTCTAAAGCTATTCATGCTGAGTCGGTTGAGGGCCGTTCTGGGCTCACCTTGGCTACCCGTTGCAACCAACAATACTGTGGATGCCGGTAAATAACCCAAATGCGCTGGATCAATATGCGTCTCAACCGATGTCCACAAGCCTGTTGATTTTGCCGCTGACATCATATTCACCATTGAACGGCCCAATAGCCCAAGATGACGATCGGTCTCTTTCGCTATTTTAGCCAAGGTATGTAGTCGGGCTAAATTACTACCAAAACAAGTAATTACAACACGCCCTTTGGCCTTTTCAATGTGTTTTTTTAAACCCTTGTACAAAGCCCCCTCTGATTCAGACCACCCTGGTATATTGGCATTGGTTGAATCACAGACCATGGCATCGATACCTTGTTCTGCTAATGCTTGATAAGAGTTTTGATCATAAGGTTGACCAATCACTGGGTTCTTATCGAGTTTCCAATCTGCTGTGTGAAACACTTTGCCAACAGGGGTGGATATGACCATGCCATAAGGTTCTGGAATCGAGTGTGTTAGCGCAACCCATTGAACATTAAATACACCAATATTTAATGTTTCATGTCCCTCGACTATTGTCACTGGGACTTTACCCTCAAGTCCGACTTCAGTTAATTTTCTGCGCAAAATTTCAGCCGTGAATTTAGTCGTATAAATAGGACATTTTAATTTTTGCCACAGATATGGGACCGCACCAATATGGTCTTCATGCGCATGCGTAATAACCAGACCGGCAAGCTTTTGTCTTCGCTCAACAATAAATTGGGGGTCAGCCATTTGAATATGTGGCCGCTCTCTCAGCTCATTTCCCATAGCTTCGCCATCGACATCATTGTTTTTATCAAAGATAACGCCACAGTCAACCATTAGCCACTGCCGATCATGGCCATAAAGGTTCATATTCATGCCGATCTCGCCAGTCCCACCAAGAGGCAGAAACCAAAAGTCTTGCTGTTCTGGTGTCATTATTATTAGAATTAATCGATAAACGGTTTATTATGCAGCAAAGAACGGAGCTCTTGCAGGTAAATGCATAACACGGGCAAAAAGCCAGTTAATGCGGCCATTTCTAACAGTGCTATAATACCCGACTGTTTTGAGTGGGAGTGGTTACCTTTAGGCCCACTTTCAGCATTATTATTAAAGTCTTGAGGATCTTGGTAGATGGAAGCATCTAGCTTATTAAATGAAGGTTTAACGCTTATGCTCTATGGCATGGGGTTCGTCTTTATCTTCTTAACCCTATTAGTTTTTGTGACCGGTTTGATGTCAAAAGTCGTCACAAAATATGAAAAAAGTGTCGGCGTTCTTCCGGCTGATGGCGTGCCTTCACCAACGGCGGTAATCCCACAACATGGCCCTATCGCTTCAATTGCCCGAGAAAAACAAGATCAGCAAAATTTGGTATCGGTACTATCTGCTGCTGTGCATGAGTACCGGAAACGCCATAAATAAACACTTCGTTTAACTTTTATATACTGCTATTCAAAGGCCATCATTATGACCGACTCTCATCACGCATTGGGAATTACCGACGTTGTCCTCAGGGATGCGCATCAGTCTCTATTTGCAACACGTCTACGTTTAGACGATATGTTGCCGATTGCCGGCAAGCTGGACCAAGTGGGCTATTGGTCTGTTGAAACATGGGGTGGAGCGACTTTTGACTCCTGTATCCGTTATCTTGGTGAAGATCCATGGCACCGCATTCGGGCACTTAAAGCGGCTATGCCTAACACCCGCCAACAAATGTTGCTCCGCGGTCAAAACTTATTAGGCTATCGTCATTATGCTGATGATGTCGTCAAGAAATTTGTTGAACGTGCTGCTATCAATGGCGTTGATGTGTTCCGTGTCTTCGATGCCATGAATGACACGCGTAATCTCGAAACAGCTATTAAAGCCGTTCTGGAAAATGACCGTCATGCTCAAGGCACGATTTCTTATACTTCAAGTCCTGTCCATGATTTATCTATGTGGGTCGATCAAGCAAAGCGTATTGAAGATATGGGTGCCCACTCTTTATGTATTAAAGATATGGCTGGTTTGCTTAAGCCTTACGCT
>JABGUA010000060.1 GCA_018646825.1 Piscirickettsiaceae bacterium | reverse complement strand
GGAACACTAGTCTTTTTTATCTTGCGTGAAGTTCTTGCTGACTTTGGTGCCTGGTACATGATATTTCTTGGCGTAGTTGCGGTTGTGGTAATGTTGAAAGCGCCACAGGGATTATGGGGTCTGGTGGCTAATCGTTATGGTATTCAATTGTTTCCAGTAGGGAGGAAACTAATGTGAAAGACGTTTATATATGCGATGCCATTCGAACTCCCTTTGGGCGCTTCGCTGGCGATTTATCGAGTGTCAGAAGCGATGACCTTTGTGCAATTCCTCTTAAAGCACTGCTGGAGCGCAGTCCACAGGTCGATTGGTCACAAGTTGACGATGTGATCATGGGTTGTGCTAATCAGGCTGGGGAAGATAATCGTAATGTAGCAAGGATGTCGTTATTGCTCGCGGGATTGCCAGTTTCGGTCACAGGGACTACGGTTAACCGATTGTGTGGCTCTAGTCTTGATGCAACGGCGATAGCGGCACGAGCAATTAAATCTGGAGAGACGGATCTGATGATTGCAGGTGGTGTTGAATCGATGTCTCGCGCTCCCTTTGTGATGGGCAAAGCGGGGGTTGCTTTTTCACGGAGCCAGACAGCCCAAGATACAACAATAGGCTGGCGCTTTATTAATCCCTTGATGAAAGCTAATTTTGGGGTCGATAACATGCCAGAAACGGCTGAAAATGTGGCAATGGAGTTTAAGGTCAGTCGTGAAGATCAGGATGCGTTTGCCTTACAGAGTCAGCAACGCACAGCACAAGCAAAGATACGGGGCTTTCTAGCCGAAGAAATTATTTCGGTTTCAGTGCCACAACGTCGAGGCGATCCGACTATTGTTGAACAAGATGAGCATCCTCGTTCCAATACCCAGCTAGAGCAATTAAGCATTTTACGCCCGATTGTAAAAGCAGACGGCACAGTCACCGCTGGCAATGCTTCGGGGGTGAATGATGGTGCGGCTGCCTTACTGCTAGCTTCAAACGTTGCTGTTAAGCAGTATGGTCTTACCCCTCTAGTTAAGATTGTTACGACCACAACAGCAGGGGTGGAACCACGCATTATGGGTTTTGGTCCTGCACCTGCAGTACAAAAATTATTGGCTAAAACACGATTAACGATTGATAAGATTTCTGTTTTTGAAATCAATGAAGCGTTTGCTGCTCAGGTGCTAGCCGTTAACCGCAATTTAGGGTTGGCTGACAATGATGAAAGAGTAAACCCGAATGGTGGAGCTATTGCGCTGGGTCACCCACTTGGAGCCAGTGGAGCACGTTTAATCATGTCGGCTGCACACCAGTTAAGGCGCAGTGGGCAGCGGTATGCTATTTGTGCTTTGTGTATCGGTGTGGGGCAGGGAATGGCTATGTTACTTGAAAATGCAGATTATTCGGGCTGATATAATGAGTGATACAGATTTTGTTTGGACAGAACAGGCGAATGCACCAAAATCTGGTTCGGTGGTTTGTGCCTGGACGGAGCTGCCGGACAGAACGTTACATGAAGTGCACTTTGGTGGGAGTGAAGAGGCTTTCAAGTTGCTACTTTTTCGTGACAGAGATGCACTGCATGGTTATGTTAACAAATGCCCACATCACTGGTTGACCATGAATCGTCGCAGTGATGGCGAGTTTATGATGTGGGCTGAGGATGAGTTGATGTGTGTGCATCATTGTGCAGTGTTTAAATTGACTGATGCTGGGCGCTGTATCGATGGGCCATGTCTCGGGACTAATTTGGTGAATGTCCCAGTAGTAGTTTTAGACGGCCAAGTATTAATAGGTGAATAAAAACTGCGATAATATTACTAGGCACACTAAAGAATATACTGATTTAAGAGGTTTAGCCCATTTATTATATCTAACCGACTAAGATATATCGGCAACACAACAGGCATCGGGCTAGTGCAATGCTAAGCAAGCCTAACCAGTTATTTAGACTTTTTGGTTCTGATCCATCAAAGGTCGAGTTAAATCTGCCAACAATTTACGCATGGCAATAACTTTTTTACTCCTAAGGCCGTTTACATAGCGGTGATGATTCTTTCCAAAGGTCTGGTTAATCGGCCCTGTGGAGGCTCCTCCGTGGCGTTTACATCGACCATTGCGAACGTTGCCCTTATGCTTACATAAGCCCCCTGAGCGCGTTCTAGCCCCACAAATGGGTAAGGTATTCAGGTCAAACTGATTGATCGCTACATGGGCTTTATAGTCCTTTTTTAGCATTTGCCCCCACCCCCTCATACACACCAATAGCAGCTTGGCCACCAGCTTCAATGTTCACCTTTTCAACAATGATCTTCTGCTGGCCTTTGCCTTTCATCCGCTCAAGTGTATTTATCTGGTCGATGCCCAATCTTGATAACTTGGTGTATAGATTACCCAGACTATTTATCGTTTGAACGTCTGAGCAGTTTTGATCTAATAGCCGTGCACTTTTGCCTAAGGTAAAAAGACACGTTAGGATGACTGGTCTGAATGCTGGAAAAGAGTCTTTTATACCATTTCTTTTGAAGTTTACAAAAAAGAGTCATATTTTGAAAAATTTAAATTTTTTATCACTTAATAGCGTAGGAATAGGTGGGCGTCTACTGCTTGCATTTGTCTTAATATCATCAATATCACTAGCAGTGAGCTTTCTGTCCACCAAAACCTACTTACAATTGTCTGAGAAGCTATATGTATTAGAACAACAATATATTCCAGTACTTGACGCAGCTGCTAGATTGAATGATAAAAGCAGGTTGATTGCCACTAAAGCCCCGTTGTTAGTCACCGCAGGCTCTAATGCAGCTCGAGAAAAGGCAATGGAAGAGCTAGATCAAGCTATTGAGCAAATGGACGCACTCATGCTAGATTTGGTTGATTATAATAGCTACTTTAGGGACCTAATTGCACAAATACACAATAGTTTGATACTTCTTAATCAAAGTGTTATCCGGAGAGAAGAAATACATCAAGAGTTACTGCAGCAAACTTATCAGATAGCCCCGCGCTTTAATCAATTACTTACTTTAATTCAAACTCCTTCCCAACAGATTCCTATAGAATCAAGGCCAGCAATTATTAATGAATTATATTACTTTTCAGGGCTAGTTGAGAAATTACAGAACGATACTTCTTTTCATGATTTGGATGAAACTGTTTTGCGTTTGGAAAACATCGGCTCAAATATACAGGAACACTTAAAAGGCAATTTTGATGAGGTAGACCCCGTTTATAGTGTCCAACAATTATTTAGTTTTCTTGAGTTTGGAACCCGGACAGGTAAACTTTTTTTACTAAAAAATGAGCAGTTAGATCTTAGTTATCAACAAAGCTTTTTGTTGCAGAATAGTCAAACTCACATCAAGCAATTGGCTGCTCAAATAAATCTTTATTCAGATTCTGCTAACAGCAGGATTGGCTTATCGTTACAGCAAGCAATTAACTCAATCAATAACGGTATCAAAGGTATTTTGTTTCTTACCATTTTTAGCTTTCTTATAGCAGGGGCTATATCGTGGTTTTACGTAAAAAGAAACGTACTGCAGCGTATTATAGAGTTACAACATAATATGCGATCTATTGCCTCAGCAAAGCTGAATACAGATATACGTATCTCTGGTAATGATGAAGTGTCGAGTATGGCAAAGGATTTGAAACACTTTCAAAAAACAGCTTTAGAGGTAGAGCGAACCAACAAACGACTTGCAGCAGAAATAGAAGATCGGAAATTAACTGAAAAACAACTCAAAACAACTCAAACTGGACTTATTCAAGCTGGCAAGTTGGCAGCGCTGGGGCAGTTGAGTGTAGGTATAACCCATGAGATTAATCAGCCTTTAACAGCTATTTCTAGCCACCTACATTCGGCAGGAATCAGGCTAAGAGCGTCTCAAATTGATGAAGTAAAACTAAGTCATGAAAAAATAAAATATTTACTAAACAAAGTGTCTGTTATTACTCGTCATTTAAAATCTTTTGCTCGTGAAGCAGGGTCAGAGATAGTTCCAGTAAATGTGAATAATGTCATATTAGATACGCTTGAGTTAATGTCTAACCGATTCGCAGAAGTGAATTGTGAAATGAGTTTTAAGCCTCTTAGCCAACAGCTATACGTATATGCAGAACCTATTCGCCTCGAACAAGTACTCATTAATTTGTTAAGTAATGGTGTTGACGCTGTAAAAAACTCACAAAAGCGCCAATTAAAAATTGAAGTGTATAAAAAAGAAGATAAAGTTTGGATTGCTGTTCGGGATAATGGCATAGGTATAGCGCCTGAACAGTTGGACTATTTATTCGATCCTTTTTACACTCAAAAAGATATTGGAGAAGGCTTGGGTTTAGGTTTATCTATTAGTTATAACATAGTGCAAGATTTTGGTGGTCAAATAACAGTGACATCAGAGATAGGAAAGGGAAGTAGTTTTGTATTAGTTTTAAGATCCGCAAATAAAAAAGAGTAAAAGATGTTAATCGTAATTATTGATGATGACCAAGAAGTCGCAAGTGCTCTGTCAGAAATGTTGGAACTAGAGGGCTTTACGGTTGCTGTATTTTATAGTGCCGAACAAGCGCTGCAAACTTTGAATGCAAATAGTCCTGCAATCATATTAAGTGATGTCAGAATGCCTAAAATGGGCGGGCTATCCTTACTAGGGCAAATACAAAAATTGGATAGTTCGTTACCTGTTATATTAATGAGTGGCCATGGTGATATACCAATGGCAATTAATGCTATGGAAAAGGGAGCTCATTATTTTTTGGAAAAACCGCTAGACCCAGAAAAGTTAGTGTCATTGCTAAATCAAGCCTCACAGCAACGCCGACTTGTTCTTGAGTCTCGTACTTTACAAAAAGATTTGAGACAACTGAGTGGAATTGAGAAATTTATTATTGGCAAGTCTGAGGCAATCATCAGTATCAGACAAAGTGTATTGGCCCTATCTCAAGTTAATGTAGATACGATTATTTATGGCGATACTGGTTCAGGGAAAGATGTGGTGGCTCAAGCGCTGCACTTATATAGTCCAAGACGAGATAAACGGTTCGTAGCAATTAATTGTGGAGGGATGAGTGAAAGTTTAATAGAGAGTGAACTATTTGGCCATGAGGTGGGATCGTTTACAGGCGCTAATAAATTACACATAGGAAAAATAGAAGCGGCCAATGGTGGCACATTATTTCTTGATGAAATAGAGAGTATGCCCCTATCGGTGCAAATAAAGTTATTACGCGTCCTTCAAGATCGTTGCATTGAAAGACTTGGAAGCAGTCAACCTATTAATGTGAAAATGACTGTAATAGCGGCAAGTAAAGATAATTTAGTCACACTAAGCAATAAAGGACTTTTTCGGAAAGATTTATTTTACCGACTCAACGTTGCCAGTATTTCTATACCAAGCTTATGCCAGCGCAGAGGTGATATATTGCCACTGTTTTTACATTATGCTGAACTAGCTTGCACTAGATACAATAAAAAAATGCCAGAGATTTCTCCACAATATACTGATTCAATGTTATCCCACAACTGGCCAGGTAATGTAAGGGAACTAAAAAATGCAGCAGATCGTTTTATTTTAGGGATAACAGAGAGTAGCGGTTACACAACTCCAGAATTAGATGAAAACATGAATGGCTACGATGAACGTATGGATCAATTTGAGCGTCAACTTTTGGAAGAAGGGTTAAGAACAGGTAACGGGCAAATTAAAGAAACTGCTGAATTGTTAAATATGACTAGCAAAACCTTATACCGGAAAATGAAAAAACACTTTTTAGATAAAAATACTTATAAATAATTGGACATTTTTGACCAACAGTCTTTAAAAAAAAGGACAGAAAAGTCTTATTTATACTCACTTCAAATCAATTTATTTATTAACCTACTGATATATTTATATATTTAGACTTTGGCACTAGATTTGCACTGTAGGTAAGAGAGAACGCTGCATTAGACAAAAAAGAGGAGGACCGTCTTCTACACCTGATCTCTCATAATTTTCGATTTATAGCTCGGTAATAACACCAATTAATTTGGCTGAGGCTGTAACGAAAATTAGAAGTAGTGACTAAATTGTGACGTGGGAGCCAATGGCCAAGCATCTTTGTTTAAATCTGCTTAATGTCATGTAAAGCCAGTTTTAGATTTTTACAAGAATCAAAACCTTGAGCTACGCCACTTTGAAAAACAAACCCAAGTATTAATCAATTTGAGGTATGAAAATGACTAATTTTAAAATAAATAAAATAATTCCAGGACTCTTTCTTACAGGATCACTTTTATTTTCTGCAACAGCAGTGCAAGCAGTGGAGTGCACTAATCGTGGGGTCCTAGATGATAAATTTTGCGACGTAAATAACGACCTAGTGGCTGACTCGCCTACTGATCTAAGTAAATTAAGAGACCCTAGCACTTTAGTTTTTACATACACACCTGTTGAAGATCCTGCTGTTTATAAAGATGCTTTTGCTGACTTTCAAAAACACTTAAGTGATATTACTGGTAAAAAAGTTATTTATTACACGGTACATTCCAATGCTGCTGAGGTAGAGGCTATTCGCTCTGGACGCCTGCATATTGCTGGTTTTTCAACAGGGCCTACTGGTTATGCAGTTAACTTAGGTGGTTATGTACCTTTAGCAGTAAAGGGAACCGCAGAAGGTTTCCAAGGTTATAACTTAATTACAATCGTTAGAAAAGATAGTTCAATTCAATCAATGGCAGATTTAAAAGGTAAGCTAGTGGCTCATACCTCAGCCTCTTCTAACTCTGGTAATTTAGCCCCTCGAGCCCTTTTCCCTGCGATCGGTATCACTCCAGACGAAGATTACACTGTAAAGTATTCTGGTAAGCACGATCAGTCGATAATGGGCGTTGCTTCAGGGGATTACGACGCTGCACCTGTAGCTTCCGATGTTTTTAGTCGCATGGCCAATGCCGGTCGAATCAATGCAGATGATTTTCGAATTATATTCACCAGTCCACGCTTTCCAACCTCTTCATTTGGTTATGCACAT
>JABGUA010000232.1 GCA_018646825.1 Piscirickettsiaceae bacterium | reverse complement strand
TCAGGAACAAGAAGACGCAATAAATAAAGAAAAACAACAGCTCGAAATTCAGGAGCAGCTAAATGAAGAAGAAGCTGCACGTGAAGTAGCAATTGTTGAAGCCGCTGTGGAAGCAGAAAAGCAAGCAGCTGAAGAAGCAAGGTTAGCAGCTGAAGAAGAACAGAAAGCATTAGCAGCTGAAGCCAAAGAACCGAAGAAAAAGGCAACTAAAAAAGCAGCAAAACAGCTCAGTGCATCACAGATAGCACATCAAAAACTAGAAGAAGCTGATGCTAAGCGACGCGCGGCTAATCTCGCACGTGTTGAAGCAGAGCGAGCATTAAAAGAACGCAAGAAAGCACGTATAGAAGAGGCTGAATTAGAGAAAGAAAGAGCAAAAGCGAAAGCGATTGCCGATAAGCTTGCAAAAGAACAAAAAGAAGAACGTGCCAAAGCGAAAGAAGCTAAACCAGCAGACGCAGCAGCACCAGTTAAAGAGAAAGAAAAAGAAAAAGCTGGGCGGCGTGGTCAGCGTTACGGTAAAAATGAGAGTAATGAGCGTAAAGAGCTTCATGTGCAAGATGGCAAAGGTGGCCGCCGTAAGAAGAAGAAAGGCATGAACCAACAGCGTTCAACAGCCTTGATGGAGACATCGTCAGAGCATGGTTTTTCAATGCCTACTGCACCTGTAGTACATGAAGTTAACGTACCAGATACAATCAGCGTGTCAGAATTAGCACAGCGTATGTCAGTAAAAGCCGGTGAAGTGATTAAGGTGCTGATGGGCTTAGGGACGATGGCAACAATCAACCAAGCTCTAGATCAAGATACGGCCGTTATCGTTATCGAAGAAATGGGGCATATTGCGAAACCAGTTCAAGAGAATGAAGTTGAACTATCTTTGCAAACAAATGATGATGAAGCCGCTGATAGCCTAGTTCGAGCACCGGTTGTCACAGTCATGGGTCATGTTGACCATGGTAAAACATCACTATTAGACTATATCCGACGCACTAAAGTGACATCAGGCGAAGCGGGCGGGATTACACAGCATATAGGTGCGTACAAAGTAGAGACTAGCCGCGGCGAAATTACATTCTTAGATACGCCGGGCCATGCAGCATTTACAGAAATGCGTTCTCGTGGTGCCCAAGTTACAGATATTGTTATTTTGGCTGTTGCTGCAGATGATAGCGTCATGCCTCAAACGATTGAAGCAGTTCAACATTCAAAAGCAGCTAATGCCACATTGATCGTTGCAATGAATAAAATGGACAAAGAAACGGCTAACCCGGATAAAGTAAAACAGGAGTTAGCCAATCATGAAGTGATTCCTGAAGACTGGGGCGGTGACGTTCAGTTTATTCCTGTGTCAGCATTAACAGGTCTAGGTATTGATGATCTTTTAGATGCGATTTCTTTGCAAGCAGAAGTCATGGAGCTTAAAGCGCCAGAAACAGGTGCAGCGAAAGGTACTGTCATCGAATCACGTTTAGATAAAGGCCGCGGCGTCATTGTAACGGTACTGGTTCAAAGTGGTACATTGAAAAAAGGCGATATTGTTGTTGTTGGACAAGAGTATGGCCGTGTGCGAGCGATGTTTAATGACCGCGGTGAAAGTATGTCAGAAGCTGGTCCATCGACACCGGTAGAAGTGTTAGGTTTATCAGGTACACCGGCTTCAGGCGACGAATTGCAAGTGGCACCAGATGAGCGTAAAGCGCGTGAAATTGCTCAGTTCCGTCAAGTAAAAGCACGGGAAACCAAAATGGCACAGCAACAAGCAGCCAAATTGGATGATATGTTTAATAAGATGGAATCTGGTGATGTCAAAACATTAAATATCGTTGTAAAAGCCGATGTACATGGTAGTGCCGAGGCTGTCAGCCAAGGCTTAATGAAGCTTTCAACTGACCAAGTTAAAGTTCGCATCGTTTCGACAGGCGTCGGTGGTATCAATGAAACGGATGCACAGTTAGCTGCTGCATCAGATGCTATTTTAGTGGGCTTTAATGTGCGGGCAGACAATACCGCACGTAGAATTATTGCTGAAAAAGGGTTAGATGTTCAGTACTTCAGCATTATTTATGACTTGATTGATGTAGTGACACAAGCCATGACAGGTATGCTTGAACCAGTCTATAAAGATGAAATCATCGGTCTTGCAAGAGTTGATGAAGTGTTTAGTTCTCCAAAATTTGGTGATATTGCTGGTTGTTTGGTTACCGAAGGGACTATCAAACGTGCAAACCCAATTCGTGTGCTACGTGATAACGTCGTTATTTACGAAGGTGAACTAGAGTCGTTACGACGCTTTAAAGATGATGTTAATGAAGTCCAGTCAGGTGTCGAATGTGGTATTGGTGTTAAAAATTACAAAGATGTGCAAGCAGGGGACCAAATTGAGGTCTTTGAACGTGTCTTGATGACACCGACTTTATAATGGCACAAGAGTTTAGCCGGACTAGTCGGATAGGTGAAGTCATTATGCGCGAGTTGGCCCAGATGATTCAGCAAGAACTATCAGATCCACGTGTTGGCATGGTGACTGTGTCACATGTGGACATCACATCAGACTTGAAATACGCCAAAGTCTATGTGACGCGTCTGAACGGGACCGAATCAGAACAAGATGTTGATGAGTGTATTGCGGGTCTAACTAACGCTGCCGGTTTCTTAAAACGCGGCATCGCTAAACGTGTTGAAATTAGAAGTATCCCGGAACTACGTTTTCTTTATGATAAGTCATTAGATCATGGCTTCCGTATGGATGAGTTGATAGCAAAAGCCAATAAAGACCTGACAGACGACTAGGTCTGGAGATGGGGCGCCGCAATAGAAAAGGTCGGAATATCACCGGAATTATTGTTATTGATAAACCGACAGGCCGTAGTTCAAATCACGTATTGCAACAGGTTAAACGATTATTTGATGCCAAAAAGGCAGGCCATACGGGCAGTTTAGATCCCTTAGCTACCGGTGTATTGCCCATTTGCTTAGGTGAAGCAACTAAGTTATCAGCCTATTTACTCGACGGCGACAAACGTTATCACGTCACCTGCCAATTAGGTGTGATTACAGACAGTGGTGATTCCGACGGTACGGTGTTGGAAAAACTAACAATTCCCACCATCACAGAACAAAGCCTACTCAAGATAATTGAGAAGTTCAAAGGTGAGCAACAACAAGTACCCCCGATGTATTCTGCTTTAAAACATAAAGGTCAACCACTTTATAAGTTTGCTAGGCAAGGTATTGAAATTGAAAGAAAGTCGCGTCATATAAAAATTTATGATATTAGTCTTATTTCCTTCACGTCTGACAGTTTCACATTGGATGTATGTTGTAGTAAAGGCACATATATTAGGACATTAGTAGAAGATATCAGCCATGGGTTAGAGACTGGCGGCCATGTGACTATGTTGCGTCGTGTCGAATCCGCAGGTTATAAAATAACCGATGCTATTTCTATAGCTGAGTTGGAGGCCATAGCAGAGCATGGTCTAGAAGCATTAGACCAAAGCCTATTACCATCAGAAAATGCGTTGCCCAATTGGCCAAGTGTTGTGATAGACCCACAGCAAGTAATCGCACTAAGACTAGGACAAACTGCTCAAGTCGCAGATAAGTTTAAAAGCGCACAAATTCGGTTATTTGATCAGAAAAAATCATTTTTAGGCTTAGGAGAAAT
>JABGUA010000222.1 GCA_018646825.1 Piscirickettsiaceae bacterium | reverse complement strand
CTTGGCTGTCGTTTTAGGTGAGGCTTTCCTAGGCGAGCGAGGGGAGAAAATACTGACTTTAATAGGTGCTGTGATTATGGCCTCGGGCCATTACTGGAATTATCGTTTATGTCAGCATCAAGACATTTGCGGATGCTCTGAACCTCATACTGATTAGTAAAAAGCAGTGTTTATACTTTTACTTAGACAGTAACGAAGCTTATTTATGCCGCTTTTCATCAAGCCCAAAGCTCAAAAATTATGGGAAAGAATGTAGAATAGCTGGCTATTGAAGCTAAGTGGAAAAAGACCGTGAGTAAAACTGAACAATTGTCCCAAGAAGAATATCTAAAACGATGCCAGGCAGCAGCGGACGATGGCAATGTGGTTGCCCAGAACACACTGGGGTTTTTGTATTTAAATGGTCAAGGGATTGAGCAGAATGATGAAGCAGCGGTGACATGGTTTAGGCGTGCTGCTCATGATGGCTACGCGGCCGCACAATACAATTTGGCAGTGATGTATAAGCTAGGCCAAGGGGTTGAGCAAAGTCATCCTGAATCGATTCGGTGGATGCAGGCATCTGCAAACCAAGGTTATGTGGATGCACAGTCTAATTTAGGTAATTTGTATTATCAGGGTTTGGGTGTGATGCAAGATTATGCGATGGCTTATCTATGGTGGACATTGGCGGAACAAAATGGCGCTAATGATGTTGAGCATAATAGAACGGACTTGGCTAAGAAGATGACGGGAGCACAAACTCGAGAAGCTGAGCAGCTCGTTGTACAATGGCAAACAAAGCATTAAGTTTTCTATTTAATCTGTTATTAATATTTACTTCAGGAAAAGCGCGTGTCAAAGAATATTTATTTTATAGTTGCAGCGGTGTTGGTTGGTTTTTATATTTTCCAAACGTATACACCGTCATTGAATGAGGAAGAGTTAGCCGCGAATAAGCTGGCGAGCCTGACCTATCTGGAAGCGAACAAAACAGTCGAGGGTGTGATGGTGACTGAGTCTGGTTTGCAATATCAGCAATTACAGACCGGGGCAGGGACAGTTCATCCGAAAGTGACGGATAAAGTGACCGTGCACTACGAAGGCTCTTTAGCCGATGGGACTATCTTTGATAGTTCGATTAAGCGTGGTGAGCCGATTAGTTTTGGGCTAGAACGTGTTATCGCCGGCTGGAAGGAAGGTTTACCGTTAATGGTCGTTGGGGATAAGACGCGTTTCTTTATTCCGCCGTCTTTGGCCTATGGTGAACAGTGGGCTGGGGATATTCCGCCTAATTCAGCGTTAATATTTGATGTTGAATTATTAGAGATTAATTAAACGTTTCGTTTTAAAGAACGATATAAAAAAGCCACCCGACGAGGTGGCTTTTTTTGTGGGTGTTATTGCCACATTAACTCGAGCTTCATGGCGATATGGGGAATGCCAGCCTCCATAAACTCTTCTCCTTCGGCGATAAAACCATGTTTTGTATAAAACCCTTCAGCAGGACGTTGGGCGTGAAGCTTTAACTCTTTCATTCGGCTTTTTTTAGCCGTTTTGATGATTTGTTCCATCATGGCTGAGCCGGTGCCTTGGTTTCGGAAGCTATCTAAAACCGCCATACGACCGACAATACCATCAGATGTTAAACGCGCTGTGCCAATGGGATTGCCATCCAGTGAGGCAACGAGATGTAGGGCGTTTTCATCATGATCGTCCCATTCATCTTCTTCAGCTATCTTTTGTTCATTGATGAAAACAGCGTGGCGAACATGTTTTGCTGTTATTCCGGCGCGAGCCCATTCAGCGAGTAAAATTTTAAGCATAATAGTTGTTTATTTCTTTGACCAAGCGAAAGGGGCAAACGCATCATCGACTGGTGTGTCGGCCATGTGGTTGAGGTAGTTGCTCATGACTTTTTGGGATAGAACGAGGACAACATCTGTAATCGAGCGATCAGTGAAGCCTGCAGCTTTAAAGCTATCAACATCCGCTTTGGGCACATTGCCACGGTTTCTGACGACTAAAAGGGTGAATTGGCGTAAGGCTTCTAGCTTGGCATTAGCTAAGGGACTTTCATTTCTCAAGGCATCAGTGATGTCTTGGTCAACGCCCATGCCATTGGCGACAGCAGTGTGCGCTGGGACGCAGTAATGACAGGCGTGTTCTACATTGATTGTTTGCCATACCACCGTAACTTCATCTGCATCGAAGTCCGTTTCTGTCACGAGCTGGTGGAGTGTCATATACGCTTTTAAGGCTTGGGGGGAGACGGCCAGCATGGAGTGAAAGTTGGGTACCATACCAATGCCTTTTTCTAGCTGGTCAAGTAAAACTTGGCTTTCTGCAGGAATGGCATCTTTGTCTGGCAGGCCTAATGTGGTCATGACTATTTCCTCGTCTCTAGTTGTATGGGTATTATGATGATTATAGACTTTAGTTTCGGTGTTTGGATACTGCGATAGCGTGATTGTTGTTGAGTCCATTTTTTCGATGGGTTAATTACCGCGTTTTAATCTGTTTTTAGGAATTATTATGGAAGACATTCTTCTTTTTATTAGCATTGGCGTTATTTTGGTTGCGGTGAGTTTTTACCGTGCGTATATCTCTTCAGGTGTGTCGCAGCTCAATGGTGAGAGCAAACAGGATGGACAGGAGTTTTTAGCGCTTAACAAGTTTAAAGAAGGTGTTGAGGTGACAGACTCTGGACTGCAGTCGACAGTTTTGGAAGCCGGAACAGGGGCAGTACATCCGGGTGTGACAGATCAGGTCAGAGTGCATTACGAAGGGAGATTTGTTGATGGTCGCGTTTTTGATAGCTCACTCAAGCGTGGTCGGCCTGTTAAGTTCG
>JABGUA010000201.1 GCA_018646825.1 Piscirickettsiaceae bacterium | reverse complement strand
CGGGAAATGCCTCGCCGCCATAATGATGCGGCTCTATATTCGCCCTGCCACCGGTCAAAACAACACCATCCAGCATATCAAGAAGGGTGCCAAGATCGCGTTTTCTGATACAGGCAGGAACCAGGATTGGCACAATATCGGCAAAATTCATCACCGCATCGACATAACGTTTTCCGGCCGAATGTGATTGCTGCCTACCGTTAAAACCGACCGTTTCATTCGTGATGATGCCAACAATTGGTTTGGGTTCCATTGCCTTGCCCTCATTTATTTTCACTGATGATTTTACGCTTGTCGGTGCAGTTTTAAACACCCAAAAAGATCAAGAGGCGAAAAATCATATTATTATGCGATATAGCCGATATCTAATCCATATCAAAAAAGGCAAAAGCCGGTTCCAGACTATGGTCTGCCCAAAACAATCAGATTTTGTGTATTTACGCTTGATCCACAATATCTGGCGGAGCGGTTGCCATAGAACTGTGCTATCAATTCTGCCAGCTAAAACCCCAATCATTGGGGATAAACCAATGGAGATAAACATGCGTTTAAAGACCATCGCCATAGGACTGAATATCCTGCTTTTGATGTTATGCGTCGGCTTCTTTATCGGACATGGATTGCCAAAAAGCCTGATGCTGTGGAGTTCGGCCATACTCTGGTTTGTAGCACCGATGGTGAATCTTCTCTATATCCGAAAGATTTCATAGAACGTTTTGACCAACACAACCCATTGATTTGAACTTTTACTGTGTCAAATCTGTGTCAAAACTGAAGTTCTCTGAGAACAGCCTGATATCCTAATCCAGTAACTGTCTGAATATATTGGGAGGAAATGGCGTGCTCGAGAAGAAGTTCGATGCCTATCTGAAGCGCCAATTCGTGACTGAATCCATAAATATCAATATCTTAGCATATCATCACATATGGTCAACTATCAAAACCTTACCTGCAACCTTGCCTGCACCTAAGAACCGTGGTCCGCGCTCCAAGAGGCGCCATCCGAACACAAAGGTTCGACAACCTCGAGCCTATGTAAATTTAAAAAATCAATACCGGTCAGCATCTTTTCATAAATCATTCCTATTTTCAGTCGTTTACAATCCGTTGGCTTTGACACAGCCATAATTGCGGCAAAAATAATAAAGATTTCGACACTAATGTTGAGTATTAACTCAAATAACAGCGCTAGCATGGCAACCTATGCGATGCAGCAAGCAAACGCGGCGGAGAGAAATAGTTCTCAGCGGCTTGCTAGTGGTCGCCGTGTTAACAGTGCGGCAGATGACGCTGCAGGTAAAGCCGTTATGACCAAGTTGACTAAAGATATTCGAGGCGTAAACACTGCCATACGTAATGTTGGAGACATGCATAGTGCACTCAGCCTTGTGGATAATTCCTATGCACTCGTGAACAGCATGCTCGTGCGAATGCGCGAGTTAGCGATTCAAAGCGCCTCCGGGAGCTACACAGACTCTGATCGGGCCATGATGGATGCCGAGCGCGCCTCATTGCTATTGGAAGTTAATAACATTGCAGATAGCACCAAATTTAATGGGCGGCTTTTGCTAGACGGCACTTTCAAAGACATTATTGCTCAAGTGGGTGCAAATGCTGATGAATATATCGATGTTGATATTGAAAAAATCGAGGGGATAAAATTAGGTCGTCACTGGGATTTAGGTTTCGAAAATAATGATTTTTCTGAGACCACACCAATCAGTTCAAGTGGTAGCACTGTATCCATTCCAGGTTGGACAATAGAATTGAGTCAAGTCGCGCTTGGGCCTGATGACACTTCTGGAGTTGGCGGTGTTACGCGAACAATTGGCGGTTTTACAACGCCAACCGATCCAACGCCAAATCCAGTTAATGGAGGACAGGTAAGTGCCGGCGATGATTACGCACCTAGCAGCGCAGGCTTAATGTCTTACGAGTTTTCTGATGGGGCGATGCGTTTGTTGTCCTCAGGTATGACGAGCAACGCCGGCGGCGATGTAATTCACGGGCCTTACATCATTTCAGATAATTCAGTTTCACTCCGTGTAGGCGATGCGGTCACATTTAATTGGAGAGCGGCAAATGGTGCTGACGCATTTGATGTTTATGCTTACCTACTCAATACAACTGATGGATCAACCATTGAGTTGCTTGATGAAACAGCTGACGGGTCAACTGAATGGGCGCCAGCAAATGTAACTGTTACCGCCAACGGTGACTATAAGTTCGTTTTCGTTTCCGGCACGTTTGATTACACTTTTGGCAGAGCGCTTGGCGCAAGTTTATACATCGACGATATTGATGTTGAGTCGTCAAGTGGTCCAGAAGTAGTGGTTGAATATATCAACGTTAGAGATCAAGAAAGCGCAAAGACAGCCATCGACATTTTGGAAGTTGCGGCTGAACAAGTCTCAACATACCGGGCATATGTTGGCGCATTGCAAAATAGGCTGACATCTGTAATGACAAACCTTGCTGCACGTAGCCAAACCCAATTGTTAGCAAAAGGACGAATTGAAGATGCTG
>JABGUA010000051.1 GCA_018646825.1 Piscirickettsiaceae bacterium | reverse complement strand
TTGTTGATCTTTTTTATTGTGACGACGTCTTTTGTTAAAGAAACAGGTGTCGACGTGAGCCGGCCATCGGCTAAAACAGCCGTGCAAAAAGAGTTAGCTAATATTATGGTGGCGATTACCGCCAGTGGTGAAATCCATATGGATGGTCGCGTGATTGATCGTCGGGCGGTTCGGGCACATGTTGAACGGATGCATGCTGAAAACCCGGAAGGTGCGGTGATTATCCAAGCGGATAAAGAGGCTAAAACAGGTATTTTGATTGAAGTGATGGATCAGGCTCGATTGGCTGGTGTGGCGAATGTGTCGATTGCGGCAGAGCGGAATTAGAGTTTAAATTCATTATGCGGTTAGCGGTTGGACTCTTTTTTGCTCTTTTAATTAATTTGGGCTTATTTACAATGATGCATTTGATGACGTCATCAGATCGTATTGAGCGTAATGCGATTGAAGAAGTTCAGTTACTTGATTTCGTGCGCGTTAAAAAGGACACGGTAACTGAGATCAAGGAACGTCAACTGCCAGAGAAACCTAAGCCGCCTGAAAAAACACCTCCCCCACCTAAGATGGTACCGCCTACACAACAAGTGAAGGCGCCGGCGCCAAAGATGGCTGCCCCCAACATCAAAGTGCCTCTAAATATTGCTGGTGGACCTTATTTGGGTGAGTTTTCGGCAGCGCCATCCAACCCTGTTGCGCCTGCTGCAGTGGCTGATTATGCACAAGTAACGCCGTTAGTTAGGATTCCACCTCGTTATCCTCGTAATGCATCCCGTCGCGGTATTGAAGGGGTTGTAAAAGTCGCGTTTACGATTTCGAAGGAAGGTCGTGTGGTCAACCCGCACGTGTTGACGGCGAATCCTGCTGGCGTATTTGATAAAGCGGCGATAAAAGCGATTAAGAAGTGGAAGTTCAATCCTAAAATTGTCGATGGGCAAGCGGTGGAACAAACCGCTGCGCAGGAAATCACTTTCAGGTTATCTAAATGATGCGGACGTTTTTAAAAATAGGCCTATTGGCTTTATTGACGTCGCTATGTCAGATTTCGATGGCAGAAGAAAAACAATATCTTTTGACTGAGAAAACCTATAACGCAGTGAATGCGGCTCAAGAATTGATGACAGAAGAGCAATATTCAAAAGCAGAAAGTCAGTTAATTGCAATTTTAAATAAAACCAAAGCGGGATCGTACGACCGTGCGGTTGTGCAACAGACATTAGGTTATGTCTATTCGGCTAAAGCACACTACAGCAAGGCACTTGCACAGTTTCAGCAGGCGCTTGATAGTCAGGCGCTCCCCGAGCAAGTCAGCCATGGTTTACGCTATAACTTAGGGCAATTATTATTGGCTGAGGAACAGTTTAAAGCGGGAATTAAGGTGCTTGAACAATGGTTTAAAGCGGAAGCTAATCCACCGAATAATGCCCATGTGTTGATTGCCAGTGCCTACTATCAAACAGAACAATATCGTCAGTCTGTGACGCATATGAAACGCGCGGTGAGTAATACTAAGACGGTGCCGGAAAATTGGTATCAATTGCTATTAGCTGGGCATATAGAGTTAAAACAATTCCCTTCAGGTATCAAAGTATTAGAAAAATTGATCGTCCGGTTTCCGGATAATGATAATTACTGGTCTCAACTTTCGGCTTTATATGCACAACAAAATAAGCAGGTTTCTGCTTTGGCTGTAGAAGTCCTTGCAGGGCATCTTGCATTGAGTGATGGCCGAGTTGTTGAACGATTGTCAGATTTGTATCGCTACTTGCAGATCCCTTATAAATCGGCATTGTTGTTACAAAAGGGGATGAATAACGGAACAGTAGCTGCAAACCCCAAGAACTTGAACAGGTTGGCAGATAGCTGGTTAGCGGCACGCGAGCGCAATAAAGCGGTAGTGGTGTTAAAAGGATTGGTCCGTTCCGACAGCAATGGTGAAGCAAGCTTGAAATTAGGGCGTGTATTTTTTGAACTTGAGCAGTGGCAGGAAGCCAGTCGCGCTTTTAAAGTGAGCTTGAATAAACTAAAAGGTCAAAAGCGCGGCACTGCTATGTTAATGGCGGGTTTGGCCGAATTTTATCTGGGACATTTTGAGAAAGC
>JABGUA010000229.1 GCA_018646825.1 Piscirickettsiaceae bacterium | reverse complement strand
TGCGTACTAGGCGTAGTTAGGCCTCGAATATTACGGTATGCTTAATGGTTAATAAGTCAGTCCAATTGAATTTTTAAACCTGAGATTGAGGCGAAAAATGACAGAGAGAAATGATGCTGGTGTCTGGCAAGAAGTACCAAGCCCATTCTGTGGTATTGCTTCAGATGATCTGACGATCTCAGTAACAGGCCAAAAATTAACCGTGATTGAAAATGGTGATCCCATTACGGCTAAGGGGTTTGAAACACCAATAACCGAAACAGCCCCCCGCGTTGATGGCCAAGAAACAACGTTAGCTGAAGCTGTGCAGCGTATTGCAGAGTTAATGCGAGACAGCGAACAAACGGTCATTTCTGGTTTAGCAACGGATCTGAATGGTGCTCGTGCTGCAATGGCGTTGGCAGATAAGGGCCGGGCAACGGTTGATCATATGAATTCAACCGGTGCATTTAGGAATTTTTTGGTATTACAAGATACTGGCTGGATGAATACAACATTGGCCGAGGTTAAAAACAGGGTCGATTTATTACTTGTTGTAGGTAGTGATATTGAGACGGGTTATCCTCGTTTTTTTGAGCGGATGGTGTGGCCAAAAGACACGTTGTTTGGTCAAGATATTGAATCCCGCGATGTGATTTATTTGGGTAAAGCGCCTTCTGGTACTGCCTCGACATCTCCAAAAGGAAAAAAAGCAGAAGTGATACCTTGTAATGATGCTGACTTACCAGAAGTTATGTCAGTATTACGAGCATTGATTAGTGGCCGTGAATTACAAGCAGAGCAAGTCGGTGGTATTGCCATTAGCCTTTTATCAAGCTTGGCAGAAAGGTTAAAAGCAGCGAAATACTCTGTCGTGACATGGTCAGCCTCAATGCTAGACTTCGCTCATGCAGAAGCGACGGTGCAAATGCTGTGTGAAATGGTCAAAGACCTCAATGCCGAGACGCGAAGCAGTGGTTTGCCATTAGGAGGAAAAGATGGTGATACCACGGTGAACCACGTGGCAGCATGGCAATCAGGTTACCCGATGCGAACGAACTTTAATCGTGGTTATCCAGATTATGATCCGTATTTATCTAACAGTGTTCGCATGTTGGCAGAAGAGGAAGTGGATCTGCTCATTTGGGTGTCGAGCTTTGATGTTGATCGTCTACCGCCAAAGAATGTAGCAGACACCGTCGTTTTGGGTCGTTCAGGTATGACCTTTGAGCAAGAGCCAGCCGTATTTATTCCTGTAGGTACCCCAGGGATTGATCATGTGGGTCGTGCTTTTAGAACGGATAGCGTGGTAGCGATGCCACTGAGACAATTACGTGATAGTGGTTTGCCAAGTACATTTGACGTACTCAGTGCAGTCGAACACGCATTATAAGGGCCAGTAAGAGTATGTTAATGAAATTAACAGGCGGCAGAGTTTACGACCCAGCCCATGGTGTGGAGAATGAAGTCAGCGATATCTATATCCGAGACGGTCGTATTATTGAAAAACCGACCGATGGCCGGACTGATCAAGAAATTGATGTTCGTGGAAAAGTGATCATGGCTGGTGCCATTGATATGCATACCCATATTGGTGGCGGTAAGGTCAATATTGCCAGAACCATGTTGCCAGAAGATCATGCTGCGGATGTGATTGCTAGAACAGAATTAATGCGGTCAGGTTGTGGCCATGCGGCGCCGAGCACATTAACCGCTGGTTACCGCTATGCGGAAATGGGCTATACCGCTGGTTTTGAGCCGGCTATTTTGCCGTCCAATGCCCGCCAAGCTCATATGGAAATGCACGATACGCCGATTATTGATAAAGGCGGCTATGTCATGCTGGGTAGTGATGATTATCTACTACGCAGAATGGCGGCCAATGATGATCAAGAAGCGATTAATAATTATGTCGCTTGGACGATAACGCATAGCCAAGCCATTGGCGTTAAAGTGGTCAACCCTGGCGGGATTAATGCATTTAAATTTAACCAACGAAAATTAGACCTTGATGAAAAAAATAGTTTCTACGGCGTTACGCCTCGTGAGATTCTATTGCGTTTGGCAACGGCAGTAAAAGAGTTAGGCATTCCCCATCCGTTACATGTTCATGGTTGTAATTTGGGCGTACCGGGCAATATGAATACGACTTTGGATACCATCGCTGGTGCCAATGGTTTGCCAATGCATCTAACTCATATTCAGTTCCATAGTTATGGCACCGAGGGTGATTTTAAGTTTTCATCTGGTGCGGCTGAAATTGCCGAAGCAATTAATCAAAATAAAAATATTACGGTTGATGTCGGTCAAATCCTGTTTGGTCAGACAGTCACTGCTTCAGGCGACTCAATGATGCAACATGCGGCGCATCCGCATGCACACCCGAAAAAATGGGTGACGATGGATATCGAATGTGATGCCGGTTGTGGTGTTTTACCGTTTAAGTATAAAGACCAAAGCTATGTGAATGCATTGCAGTGGATGATCGGCTTAGAAACGTTCCTGATGGTAGATGATCCTTGGCGTATTTTCTTAACAACGGATCACCCAAATGGCGCGCCATTCACCAGTTATCCACACTTAATTAAGTTGTTGATGGATAAATCATTCCGAAATGATGTGTTATCAACATTGCATCCAGAAGCACAGAAAGCCAGCCACCTAGCCTCATTGGATCGTGAATATTCTTTGTATGAGATTGCGATTATGACCCGTGCAGGCGCGGCAAAATTGGTTGGTTTATCGGATCGTGGCCATTTGGGTGTTGGGGCTGCTGCTGATATTACGGTCTATACTGATAATGCCGATCGCGAGAAGATGTTTAGCCGGCCAGACTATGTGTTTAAAGATGGCCGAATGGTCGTCGAAGATGGTGACTTGATTGATGTTACTTGGGGAACAACCCATGTGGTTAAGCCTGAATACGATAAGGGTATCGAGAAATCACTCAAAGGCTATTTTGATAAATATCAAACGATGAAAATGGGCAATTTTAAGATCAGTGATGATGAAATTGTCGATGATGGCCGAGGGAGTTTGACCATACAGCCTTTACATAAAGGGGGTCAGATATGATTATTAATGGTGTAACCATTGATGAGACCTTCGCAGAAGCTTTCCCTATGAAAGCGACGCGACTCATTATTACGGCACATAATGCCAAATGGGCGATGATTTCTGCACAAGCCTTCACGGGATTTGCAACATCCGTTATTGCTTGTGGTTGTGAAGCCGGTATTGAACGTGAGCTAGATGGCAGTGAAACGCCAGATGGTCGTCCCGGTGTGGCAGTGCTTATTTTCGCGATGGGCGGAAAAGGCTTAGCAAAACAAGTTGAAACTCGTGCAGGACAATGCGTTCTAACCTCTCCCACTTCAGCGTTATTCTCTGGGTTGGAAGGAGAAAAAGAAATGGCTTTGGGCCAAAACTTACGCTTTTTTGGCGATGGTTTCCAAATCTCGAAAGTCATCGATGGCAAACGTTATTGGCGTATACCCGTAATGGATGGTGAATTTCTTACCGAAGAAAAAACCGGTGTCGCAGCAGCCGTCGGTGGTGGTAATTTCTTGGTGCTAGCTGAGTCTCAAGGACAAGCATTAGCCGCCTGTGAAGCAGCCATCGTCGAAATGAAAAAAATACCGAATGTAATTATGCCGTTCCCGGGTGGTGTTGTGCGTTCAGGTTCTAAAGTGGGATCAAAATACAAAGCACTCAACGCGTCAACCAATGATGCTTTTTGTCCGACCTTAAAAGGCCAAACAAAAAGTGAATTACCATCAGAATGTGAATCGGTAATGGAAATCGTGATTGATGGTTTGACTAAAGAAGATATTGATAAAGCGATGAAAGTCGGCATTCAAGCCGTGTGTGATTTGGGTGCAGAGGCAGGTATTCATCGAATTAGTGCTGGTAACTACGGCGGTAAATTAGGGCCATTCCATTTCCATCTTCAGGAGATCATGGCATGAGCAGCTTAACGTTTACTTTAAAAGCAGCGCTAAAAAAACGCATTGATTGTTCGCCATTAACACCTGATAACTTGGCTGAAAAATCACTGACAGAGATTGCCGGGATAGAATTGGTTGTGGGTAAGTCAACGGTTCGCGTTGATGCCTTATTCGAATTAAGCGAAGGCGATAGCAACACGATAGTCTTTGCCAACAGCAATTCAAAGCTCGATTTTATTGGTCGTAATATGACCCAAGGCAGCATTACAATTCAAGGCGATGTAGGCGCCTATCTCGGTATTTTCATGGAAGGCGGCGAGATTACTGTTGAAGGTAATACAGAGATTTATACTGCGTGTGAAATGGCTGGTGGCCAAATCAAGATTAATGGCAATGCGGGCGACTTTGTCGGCGGTGCAAGACCCGGCCGACGTAATGGTATGACTGGCGGTATGGTGATTGTGACAGGCAATACCGGTGATCGAACCGGGGATCATATGCGTCGCGGCATGATATTAATTGAAGGCAATGCAGGCGATTACTGTGGTGGTCGAATGATCTCAGGCACGATTGCGGTGCTCGGTGATTGCGGCGCCCATTTAGGCTATGGCATGAAGCGAGGCACGATCTTACTTACTCAAATGCCCTCTCGTGGCATCACAGCTAACTTTAATGACTGTGGCTCACATACCTTGGCGTTTTTACCGTTAATGTTTGCTTCCTTTAAAAAGCTCGATAGCCAGTTTGCTGAAGTTGAGGCTTTTTCACGAGTACAGCGCTATGCTGGGGATTTGGCAGGGATTGGGATGGGTGAGATTTTAGTTAAGGTTTAAGATTGAATTGAATTTAAATAACAAAAAGTTACTAAGAGAAATCGAAGTGGCTTTTTTATCGAAAAAAGGAAGTTAACGTTCTCAAAGGAAAAGAGAGTTATAAAATAAATGTTTTTTAATAGATTTCGACGTTGTCCTGAGTGCAAAGACGGCTATTTAGATAACTATGAATTGAGCAAAGCAAGTCGAGATAAGCCTGCTATATGCGGTACATGTAATCAAGGTTTTATACGCTTCGGAATAAGTGGCTGGGGTTATTTTAGTTATTTCAGCTTTGATTTTATAGTACACATGGTAATGTTCTTTGGGGGGATATCTCTCCTTATTTACTATGGGGTTTATGGGTTTGTCGCTGGACTTTTAACTATGTTCGTTATTGCATTCTTATTGGACACAGTTGGTAAGAATTATGGCATTTTGATTAAAAGCCCAAACAGGTCTTTGCTAGCAGATAAAGAGATAAATTCTCTAACAATAGCGTTGATTGCTGCTACGGCAGAGCACGATATCGCTTTAATTAAGGCTTTATTAAATCAAGGTGCCGGTCCAAAGGATAAAGATTTCAATGGGTTCAGTGCTATGGATCATGCTCGGGGCCGAGGTTATGAGGATGTACAAGATTTATACAAAGCTTGGACTGATAAGCAGGAATTGAACCAAGATATTTAGAGTCGATTGATCTAGAAAAATATCAAGCTGGTTGCCCCCTTGATGCATTTCCTATATTTTTTATTAAAATTAGTCATACAACGGATATTCTTTAAACGTTAAAAGGGAAATGGAGTGCATAAAACAATAAAAATAATGATTATAGGACTTGCTGCTATATATTTCAGGCTGTTCTTTCAACACCTCAAAATATGGTGCATCGTTTGAAAATATTGAAACACTTAAAAATTACAATGGCGTACAAGTTGCTGTTAAGCCGTTTACCTCAGTAAAACATGGACAAAACAGCATAACATGTAGAGGAGCAGGCTCTGTTGTAACGCCTAGGAGAGAGTCTTTTGAGAGTTATGTTCACAATGCATTCGTTTCAGAATTGAAGGTTGCAGGCATATACAAAGAGCAATCTGAAATCACTTTAAATGGGCATTTTACGAAGATAGACTTCAATTCAAATGTAGGTAACGGAAAGTGAGTTTTCGAACTCACAGCATCGTCAAATAAAGAGAAGACTCTGCAAATATCAACCAAACATGAATTTTCAACCAATTGGGTTGCTGATAAGGCTTGTCAGCAAGTTGCTCAAGAGTTCTCACCTGCTGTTCAGTTTTTAATTCGTGATTTAATTACAAACCCTAAATTCAAAGAGTTAATTGGACCGGTAAAAAAAGATTTAGTCACAAAAAAGGAAAGGGGGATAGGTTTATTTTAATTGAATAAAGAGGGCAGAGTTCTTTGCTTGCTTTACATAGAATCGATAGGGCCAGAGCCAATTGATTTTGTGATGTATGGCATTAAACTTAATCAATGGTTATGAGAGATCTGACCCTTTGTCGGTAATCAATTATTTTCTATGAGCTCAATTTTATAGCCATCTGGGTCTTCAATAAAAGCGATGACATCACAACGGTTATTAGTGGCGGTATACAGCATAGGGCCGGGCTTTCGAAGAATATTAACGCCCATTGATTCTAAGTGATGACACGTCGCATAAATATCTTCGACACCGATAGCGATGTGACCAAACCTGGTCCCATGTTTATATTTACTTATATCCCAATTATAGGTGAGTTCGATCATCGCGCTAGATTCTTCATCCCCGTAACCGATAAAAACTAATGTAAAACGTCCTTGTCGGTATTCCTCGCGACGAAACTCTTTCATCCCAAGTATTGTTACATAAAATCCCAGCGCTTTTTCAAGATTATAAACACGAATCATTGTGTAGAGTATGCGAGCGTGGAGCATTTTTGTCGTTGTTTTTAGCATTGTGTTACCTACTTTTTGAATAGTGTAATTGACGGAGGACATTATCGCCCTCCGTCAATTAACG
>JABGUA010000228.1 GCA_018646825.1 Piscirickettsiaceae bacterium | reverse complement strand
GAGCATGAAGGCCGAATTATACAAAACCGATCGGAAGATTCCATCATTAAAGAAGTGGAAGCAATCCGAGATACCACGCCTGGTTTTACAGGTGTTATCTCTGATTTAGGTGGTCCGACAGCCAATATGTATCGCTTAGCTTGTAAAAGTGAAGTGATTGAAGCCAATTGCCGTCGTTTATCTTGTGTTTATCCCAGTATTTGTAAAAATCTCAATACCGATCATACGCCGTTAATTAACCTTTATCGTCGTGCTAGAGCATTGCCGGGGATTAAAAAAATCTTGATTGCCTCTGGCTTACGATATGACTTAGCTGTGCTATCGCCAGAATACGTCAAAGAGTTGGTGACCCATCATGTTGGCGGTTACCTGAAAATAGCACCGGAACATACTGAAGAAGGGCCGCTGGATCAGATGATGAAACCGGGCATTGGCACTTACGATAAATTCAAAGCCATGTTTGACAAGTATTCTAAAGCGGCCGGGAAAGAACAATATCTAATTCCGTATTTTATTGCTGCCCATCCAGGGACGACAGATAAAGATATGATGAATTTGGCGCTCTGGCTAAAACGTAATGGCTTTAGAGCCGATCAAGTACAAGCGTACTTGCCGTCACCAATGTCAGCTGCTGCTGCGATGTATCATTCAGGTAAAGATACCTTAAAAAAAGTGAAACGGAATGGCGGAGATATTGTGGTGCCCAAAGGCATTAAAGTCCGCCGTTTGCATAAAGCTTTTTTGCGTTATCACGATCCAGAAAACTGGCCATTATTACGTGAGGCTTTAGCTAAAATGGGTCGTGCAGATTTGATTGGGAATGGTAAAAAGCACCTTATTCCAAGTTGGCAGCCTGCTGGGACGGGTGGGCAGGGAGAAGGGCGTCGCACAAGTGCTAAAGCGCAACAAGCCAAAGCACAGAAGATGAGGACGCAGCATGTTCGTGGTGGGAAGATGACACGGCGTCGTCAGCGTTAGGTCTGTTTGATAAGCTGGTTGTTATGTTGATTATGCATAATGCAGGGGACTTATGTTCCTACTAAGTATAAGTTACAAGCATAAAGGGAGTTAAAGATGTTCAAGAAGGGATGCTTTCCAGTTAAAGTTATTATTGCGCTAATTCTATTTGCGAGTACAGGTATAACTCATGCAGCGCTGGTCAAAGGGACTATGAAGGGCTTTATAGCCGAACATGCAGAGACAAGCGGCGAAGGGGTAAATGTATTTGGTTTAGATGGAGCTGGCTTGCTAGGGCAACCGTTTATCGTTGATTTTTATTATGATGCTGATCTCGCACCTGTTATTGGTGGTTCTGTAGGTTTTTATGGCACAAGAACTTTTTATAGCTCAAACAGCCCTTCACTCATTGGCTTGGGCTTTCACTGACGGTTAATAATATTAGATATGATATGGCCGGTAATAATCGTTATGCAGATGTTTCAGATCGATATGCAGACCCGAGATTGTCTAATTTAGACTTTCTTCAACTATCTATTGAGGAAAACTCTGGCCCATTTGATGGGGTTAGTTATCGTCGGCAGTTTCTAGAGGTGCAAGCCTCACTTAAAAATAACATCTTAGATGGCGCATTACTGCCAACCTTTCTTTTATCAACGGATATTCAACGTATATTCAATTCGGCAGGTTTTCGCATAAATGACTTTGACGTCGATCCTGTTTCAGGAAAATTAGTATATGAACGCTACGTTGACTTTAACTTAGATATTCAATCTATCGAATTAGCTGTTGTTCCAGTACCCGCGGCAATCTGGCTATTTGGTTCAGGGCTTGTTGGGCTTTTTATGAGCCGTCGAACTCAAGCTAAAGATGGAGGTGCTGGACTTTGAATCATAGATGCGGAGTCATCAGCGATAATAGGTTTAGTTGATTCTCTTTTATTGATTCTCGACGAGAAGTTAAATGATAAAACAGCTTAGACCTTTAAATTTGTTATTCTCAGTAGTTCTAATTTTTTTGGTGGGTTGCAGTTGTGCACCTGTTAAAAAAGAGCTTACTTTTAATGCTTTGATTTTGGATAATCAATCGCGCTTAGAATTAAGAAATGTGAGAATAGAAGCAACTAAAACCGGTGTTTTTGCTTATTGTGGTGTGATATTGATTAGAACAAGTTGTTCGACAACATTTCGAGCAAAGCTTTATCAAAGAAATGCGGTTTATATTTCATGGTTATCACGCGGCAATGAAAAGGTTATCGGTCCATTGTATGTGACACTTCTTGAGAAGATACGCTATGACTTACCAGCAAGTATTATGGTCAAGTTTATGTCTGAAAACGATGTCAGCGCAGAATTTATCTATTAATTTACGGTAATTTAGCTAATTTCGGCACTCTGCTTTATGTAAATCAATCGCTGCGGAATGTCGTAGTGGTTTGCCTCTGAGCTTTTCAATATTTTGAGACAGTTGTATACAACGCTCAGATGTTTGCGAAAGTACTTTTCTTGTGATTACAGGTTCTTCCACTTGGGTGCCTCCATGTATGATTGTTTGTGGCTGCCCGCTTGATTGTTCAAGTTCAACGTTAGTGGTAGTGCGGCTACTTTCTTCAAACCATTTCTCACCTTGTTGGCATAAATTAACCCGCGTAATGCTCGAGTTGTCCCCAGCAACATTGACAAATTCAGTGTTCCGGCAAAGTCGTCCGTTTATTGTGCTTGTTGATAATGGTGTGATCTTACCTGAATGTCCTGTTTCGTTATTTAACCATTGCTGGGTATTGCCATTTGTATTGTCATTAAGGGCTGTTTTTGCATTTTTTTAAGCAGATCCCAATCACTATCAGTGAAGGCGCTTAACGCTGATTTCGTAGGCAGGCTCAGGTCTAACTCTAAAGCGTGTACCGGTGTAGCAAGTAAAATTAAAAGTGGCGTGATAAAAGCGGCGCTGGCCGTGCATAGACGCATGATGCTGTCCTTAAAGTCGTTGAATAGTAGTTTTAAATATTAAGGACAGCTTACGTAAAAACGAGGGGAAATGCACGTCTATTTACACTGAGGAAATATGTGGGATTTAGATTTGTTTTGTG
>JABGUA010000224.1 GCA_018646825.1 Piscirickettsiaceae bacterium | reverse complement strand
GGTTTATCCGGTTGTCCCGGTAGATCGGGCACATCAAAGTCAACATCAGACAGGGTTAACTCGCCCTGCTGCCAACGCTGATAAAGTGCCTGGGTTTGCTTGGCCTTATCAACCGGGTCTCGACTTAATAAACATTGTAATGCTGCTGCCCGTAAATCACTTGTCTCGTCAGTCATTAATTGTCCATACTGACACGCGGATCAACCAACGTGTATGACAAGTCGGTTAAGACCAAACCAATGATATAAAGCACAGAACCTAAGAACACCATAGCTCGTACAATGGCAAAATCTTGCGCCTGAATCGCATCAATCGTGTAACTCCCTAAGCCTGGGATACCAAAGAAGGATTCGATAATAAGACTGCCCATAAACAAGGTCGGTAATACCACCACTACACCGGTTAAGATAGGAATCATGGCATTTTTAAGCACATGCTTGAATAACACTTGTAACTCAGAAAAGCCTTTGGCCCGCGCTGTTCGCACATAATCTTTAGCCGCTTCTTCTAAAAACAAAGTCCGGTACCAACGCGCCCCGCCGCCGATGCCAGCGACAACGCCAATCAACACCGGCAAAATGACAAACTTAATGGCGCTGAAACCTTCACCATAACCTGATATTGGGACTAACTGCATCATCTTACCAACGAGGAATTGGCCGCCGATAATATAGAATAAACTGGAAATCGACATAATAACGACGCACAAGATCACCCCACCCAGATCAATGTAGCTGGCCCTGAAAAAGACCATTAATAAAGCAAAAGTAATATTGACCATTAAACCAATGATCAATGTCGGTACTGCGATGGCTAAACTCGGCCACATTCGGTTTTTTATATCATGTCCAATATCACGGCCATCATCAGCTTGACCGAATTCAAACGCGAATAAACTCAGGGATTTCTCGAAAAAAATGGTGTCGGTGGCTTTATCAACAATGCCGTCTGCCTCACTATGCCAGATTAAAGGCTTATCGTAGCCTCGTGCTTCTTTCCATGAGTCTAGTGAGGATTGTGTAATGTGTTTATTACCCAGATGCATACGTGCAATATCATCAGGTGTATTGACCATGAAAAATAATGCAAACGTCAGTGCATTGACCCCAATCAAAATCGGGAACGCATATAAGATTCTTCTGACGATATAAGCAAACATAAAACGGAGAGTCTGACTCGCTGAGCAAAAGAATCCATTATAATCAGATCAGAGTAAGTTTTGTTTAATCATTAAATGATATACACTATAACTTATATTTATAAACAACTCTAAAGGAGACGTTATTATGGCCATGACAGCGATGGAATTAGTCCAAGCAGCAAAGAAAACAATCAAAGAAGTGAATATTGAAGAAGCCAATAACATGATTGCCAATGGCAGTATTGCCTTAGATATCCGCGAACCAGCAGAATATGAAGCGGGCAACATCCCTAATTCAATTCATATTCCACGTGGCGTTTTAGAGTTTAAAATCGCTGGCATCGAGGCCTTTGAAGATAAGAACAAATCAATCGTCATCTACTGTAAAAGTGGCGGACGTTCAGCGCTAGCAGCGCGCGCGCTTGAACAAATGGGTTATATGGACGTTTGTTCAATGGCCGGCGGTTATGACCTTTGGAGCGAAAGCTAAGTCAAAACTAATAATAAAGCGTGCTATATCGATATAGCACGCTTACTTCACAACATTTCATTCCACACGTAAAAACACGCTTGACCAGAATCTCGTAATCTTTGTAACATTTCCCATAGCAACTTGTCATAATGACAACATAGACACTTCGGGAAATGACAGATGGACACAAAATCTTACCCTGTATCTGGTGCTGGCCTCGGCCTTCGTCGTGACTTTATGGACGAATTAGCACAACGTGATGACCAGCCTTTCGACTTTTTAGAAGTCGCGCCAGAAAACTGGATGGAAATCGGCGGTGCATTAGGTAAAAAGTTTGCCCACTTCACCGAACGTTACCCGATGATGTGTCACGGCTTATCGCTATCACTCGGCAGCCCTGCCCCATTGGATGAGCACTTTATCATCCGCGTCAAAAAATTCTTAGATAAGCATAATGTCAAAGCCTATAGCGAACACCTAAGCTATTGTGGTGATGAAGGTCATCTCTATGACTTGATGCCCATTCCCTTCACCTCTGAGGCTGTCAGCTATGTTGCACAACGTATCAAACGTGTCCAGGAAATCATTGAACGCCCATTGATCATTGAAAACGTGTCTTACTATGCAGCACCAGGCCAAGAAATGCCCGAAGTTGATTTTGTAAATGCGATTTTAGATGAAGCAGATTGTGGCTTATTGCTGGATGTTAACAATATTTACGTCAATAGCATCAACCACAAATATGATCCTGAAACCTATATGAAAGCCATACCGACTGAGCGTATCAAATACCTTCATATAGCAGGTCATTATAATGAAGCTGATGATCTTAAAGTGGATACACACGGCAGCGATGTAATTGATCCTGTTTGGTCATTATTAGAAAAGACATACCAACAGCATGGTGTCATCCCCACTTTATTGGAGCGTGACTTTAATATCCCATCATTAGCGACATTGACTAGCGAAGTCGACAAAATCCGTCATTACCAATCAGCTCAAGGACAAGATCGTCTTGCACACACAGCCTAAAAACCCGTCGTTCAAGGACGTTCAATACCAGTTTACTAATTATCTTCGCGATCCTGAGAATAATGAAAAGCCCAAAGGTATTGAACAGCGCCGTCTTACTGTCTACAGCAATTTGTTTTATAACAATATAGAAGGCTTTGTTTCCTCTTGCTTCCCTGTTCTAAAATCACTAATGTCAGAAGAACGTTGGCATGCCATGGTGCGAGACTTTATGGTCAAGCATCAATCTAAATCACCGCTATTTAATGAAATTGCCCATGAGTTTTTATATTATCTTGATAATGAACGTGATCTTAAAAATGACCCGGCCTTTATTCAAGCACTCTGCCATTATGAGTGGGTCGAGCTTGCACTGAGCATATCTGATGCTGAAGTATCGCCGATCACATTTGATTCTGAACAAGACTATTTGGCCCTGAGTCTCAACACCTCACCTTTAGCTTGGCCCCTTTCTTATGCCTTCCCTGTCCATCAAATAGCAACGTCATTTCAACCTGAACAAGCCAATGACACGCCTGTTTTTCTATTGGTCTATCGTGATATTAACGATGATGTTTTGTTCTTAGAATTAAACCCCGTCAGTGCGCGGTTAATCGACTTACTTAATACAGGACAAACTGGCCAACAGGCTGCCGAACAAATCGCACAAGAATTACAGCACCCGAACCCTGAGGTTGTGATTGAAGGGGCAAGATCCTTAATTCATGACTGGATTAAACGGAGTATTCTTATACTTCCAAACTAATAAACACGGACACTTAAGCATAAAAAAGGGCTGATGGAAAACCATCAGCCCTTTTTATTTTGTTTGCTTTAAATGTCGCTTATTTAGCTGTCGCTAATGCAATTGCTTCAATAGACAAACGGGTAATTTCATCCCAATCTTCAGCATCAACTAAGCTTGCAGCACACATCCAAGAACCACCAACAACACCCACATTAGGCTGACTGTAGTAATCAGCAACATTCTTCTGGTTCACACCACCGGTAGGACAGAATGTAATTTGGGGAATCGGTGCACCAATTGATTTTAGCATCGGTATCCCACCTGCCGCTTCAGCAGGGAAAAACTTCATTTCAGTAATCCCTTTTGCAAACATAGCGAGCGCTTCCCCAGGTGTTGCTACACCCGGGATAAAAGCCACACCTGTTTTTAATGCGGCATCAGCTAATGCCGGTGTCGTACCTGGGCTAATAATAAATTCTGCACCTGCATCAATTGCAGCATGCAATGTTTCTTCATTAATGATCGTACCAGCACCTACAACAGCATCAGGCACTTCAGCTACGATACGGCGAATAGATTCTAATGCGGCATCGGTACGTAATGTAATTTCTAATACTTTCAGTCCACCGGCCACTAACGCTTTCGCTAAAGGCACAGCGTGGTCAGCATTATTAATAACCATCACCGGCATTAATGGCGAAATCGCCATAATCTCTTTACTTGTTCTACTCATAACTATTTTAGTTTCCCAAAGTTTTAATAATCTATTCAGCTAATGTTATTCGACATTAAACAAGTTAATCGCACCCGTTTCAGCACTAGATACTCCGCGACGGAAACTATCAAATAACTCACGACCCATGCCGTAATGATGTTCAGTATTCGCCATCATACAACCCACACGTTCTCCTAACTCTTTATCATCAACAAGTACATTAAGCTCACCTGTTTCAGTATTAAGACGGATGATGTCGCCGTCACGTATTTTCGTAAGAGGACCGCCATCGGCACACTCAGGACACATATGAATCGCAGAAGGGACTTTGCCCGATGCACCCGACATACGACCATCCGTTACCAAGGCAACTTTAAAGCCTTTATCTTGTAACACACCCATTGG
>JABGUA010000223.1 GCA_018646825.1 Piscirickettsiaceae bacterium | reverse complement strand
TGGGCTAAAATGATTGAAAGTACTATCTTCGCCTGAATCAGGTCTGAAATAGGTATTTTCATAAACACCGTTATCGGTATTATTCGTATAATCAAATTGATTTATATCGTAACGACCACCTAAACCAAGTGTTAACTTCTCAGTCAAGTCAATTTCAACACGGGTATAGGGTGCTAGCGCTTTATAGTCAACATCATAATCGAAGATTGTTCCAGCAGCCACGGGACTACCAAAGCCCATAGGAACAAAATCAAATTCTTGAACTGTCTGACGCTCACCTTTGGTATATTCTGCATCAACCCCAGAAATAACTCTAAACCGACCAAAATCCATATTGGCCTTAAATAACAAACCAACCGTTTTTTCTTCATTGTCATTTTTCGACACATTCTGTTCCCAAGTAGCCGAATAACGGTTTCGGTTACCCCTTAAGTAAACAATCGTACTCAGATCAGTTATATCATTTAATTGGTACTGCCACTCAGCACTTAATCTCGCATAATCAAACTGGCGAATAGGGTCAATACCTTGACCAAGCACTCTTTCTACATTGCGCCCAGCTGATTTAGGGTGATCTCTATAGTTTCTAAACCCTCTGATATCACTGGTCATTTCTGATTCAAATTTATTCGCATTTAACGAGATTTTCACTGTGTTATCGTTATTAATGTCGTTGACATAATTGACTGATAATTCTTGGCGATCAAATTCAGAATGATCGCGAAAGCCATCACTTTCAGCATGTGAAATATGCATCGATATAGCTGATTGCTCGTTAAGCTCGGTCCCCCCCGTTAAACTAAGGCGCCTAAAGTCATCACTACCACCTTCAATAGACCCTTTAACTCCTAAGTTTTTCATCGGGTCATATGAAATAACATTGATTGTGCCACCCACGGCATCCGAACCATATAAAGCTGTACCTGCACCTTTCAATACTTCAACTGAACCCGCTGAGCTAAAGTTAGTAAACGCTAAGCCATTATGGTTGAAGAAACCGGAGGATTGAACCGGTACACCATCTTGTAAAAACAAATAATAAGCTTTTGTTCCTGTCGGTAAACGAATACTTGTCATATGACCAATCGTTGAACCTGTCTGTGTAATCCTTACACCTGCAATTGAATTTAACAATTCACGCTGTGTGACAGCTTTATCTGCTTTTACTTCATCACCAGATTTGCTCGCGATGCTGGCAGGCACTTCCAACGCAGAGCGCTCACTTCGCGTTGCTGTCACTGTCATATCATCAAAAGTGATATCTTCTGCATAACCATAGGTAGATATAGTCAACAAACAAACACCTGATATAACAGGATAAAAAACCGACTTCATTTAATCTTCTCCATAATTCGAATCATTACTAATTAACGATTGCGCAATCCAACCGTTTTCATTAAGAAATCGAAATATACAGACTAATTAGGTCAAAAAAAGCCTTAAATTTATTTATTTATTTTCAGTCAGGACATTGACTCAAAAGCATCAAAAAATAGTGTCATATCACCTATTTACCTCCTCTGAGACACCATGCCAACGCTATCATTAGCAATATGAACATATCGCTCTGCGCAATATTGGTGGAAAATATTGCCCATAGATACTGAGCACAATTTAAATTGCATATAATTGCATATAATTGCAACAAAATGATACTTTTAACAAACAAAGTAAAAGCATTAACGACTGCAATTTTCATAGTCCTTGGATAAAACACAAAAATAACAATGGTCAAACCACTTGCTCCATTCAAAATCGATCATTTCCTAACCGGAGAGATCGAATATGACTTCAAATGCCTCTCAACAATTTTAGATGCTCTAGATGCACTCGTCTATGTTTCAGACATTGAGACACATGAGATCGTGTTTTTAAACCGGTTTGGCCGAGCTGAATGGGGAAGTTCAAACCAAAACAAATGCTTCCATCTCCTACAAAAAGACCCGTTGTCGACTTGTAAATATTGCACTAACACAAAATTGACAGACAAGAATAATCAGCCAAATGGTGTCCATATCTGGGAGTTTCAAAATACTGTCAATGAGAAATGGTATCAATGTCGATCTCAAGCCATAAAATGGGTTGATGGTCGTATTCTAAAATTAGAAATTGCTTTCGATATCACAGAACAAAAGCAGTTAGAGCATCAGCTCCGAACCGCACATGACGAAGCCAAATCGACAGCCAATACCGATCCCTTACTCAACTGCCTAAATCGACGCGCTTTCTTCGAACGGTTTGAACCCATGTTAGCCCATTGCCAACGGCACCAATATCCGCTCACATTAGTCATGATGGATATTGATAATTTTAAAGTTTTTAACGATAGATCTGGTCATCTATTTGGCGATCAAATTTTATTAACCACCACCCATGTTTTTGAAAAATCGATTCGAGAATCTGATCTTTTCGCTCGTTATGGGGGGGATGAGTTTATCTTAGCCCTGCCAAATACCAATCAAGAAAATGCCATCGAACTCCTATCTCGTATTCAAAAAGACATGGCTAAACTTGCAGCCAGCCCTGACTCTGACTTCTCTATTACCATCAGCTTTGGTCTGACAAGCTTGACTGAAAAAAGTAATGTCGATAACTTGTTAAACCAAGCTGACATTGCTTTATATCAAGCAAAAAATGCCGGCCGTAATCGCATTGAGATCTATCAGGCACCGAATGAAAATTCACCGCAATAGCAGATCTAACGCTTAATCCACCGAGTGTGCCAAACGAAAGCCTAATCCACCGGTCCGAATCTCTCTTGGATACCTAAAACGATATGCTGAACGCATATAATTGACCGAACCATGCCATGTGCCACCTCGCATTACATGGCGCTCACACGCACCATCAGTACCAACCCAAGCACTGCCATCAGTGGGAGCATCATCATAGCTCGGATGCCAACAATCCTGCACCCATTCCCATACATTACCGTGCATATCATGCAAACCAAATGCATTGGCTTCAAAACTGGCAACCGGTAATGCTTGCTTACGGTTTAGACCTTTATGCTCACACCCTGCAACATCAAAGGCATTGCCCTCAGAATTCGCTTGTTCAGAACTAATACAGGTTCCGGTATGAAACGGCGTCACTGTTCCAGCCCGTGCAGCATATTCCCACTCTGCTTCCGTAGGTAACCGGTAATTAAGCCCAGTTTCCAAATTTAACCAAGTCAAAAAGACATGAACATCATCCCATGAAACATATCTCACAGGCATGCCTGGTTCAATCCAACCATTATCCTCAGGGACATAGTCGCAGCCTTTCGCCTTAACACAAGCAGCCCATAAATCAGCCGTTACCTCAGTTTTAGCGAGTTGAAAAGCCGCCACAGTCACTTGATGAACAGGCTCTTCTCGCGGTTTACAATCAATCTTACTGACACAACCCATCTCAAACTGTCCTGCAGGAATAGTTATCATCTCAGGTAATAAACCTTGCAAATCAGTGTCAGCCTGTAAATTACATGACAAAACTAACAAGCCCACAAAACCAATAACTGCTCGAATACAAGATATCTTGTGCATATAAATACCAAATGGCCATTATCAAAAGTCCCGCAATCGTATAGCGGCGAGCAGGCGAGGTCAACTGTGCATATATAGGCAATGAACTGACCTGACCCGGGTTATTTTTTGAGACCCCCTTCACAAAACAGTCCAATTAGTACCCATGTACAGTACTTCCGGACCTTCTTAAACCTTATATTGTCAATAACATACTATTTTTAAAAGAGTCGGCCCATACAAAGCTGACCGGAGAGAGAAATGGCGACAGAAATTGGCATAATAAAAACGTTGATCGGGACCGTTACCGCGAAGTCGAGTACCGGTATTCTTCGTACACTAAAAATAGACGAAGTCGTCTTCCAAAATGAAACAATCTCAACTGGAGAATTTAGTGCTGTAGAAATAGAATTATCCGACGGTTCTCTCATTGACTTAGGAAGAAGTTCTGAAACGACACTCAATCCGAGTTTAGTTGCTGATATTACACCCGAATCATTGTCAATTAGTGAAGAGGTTAACGCCATACAACAAACCATTGCTAGTGGTGATGACCCAACTCAAAACACTGAACCGACTGCGGCCGGAGCAAATGGTCAAGACAGTAATGAAGGTTCAACAATCATCGAAGTACTACATCTCGCACCAGAGACAACGCCGACATCCGGTTTTGACACCACAGGTTTGAATTTTGCGTTTTATGACGAAATAGAACAAATTGGTGAGGAATTACAAACACTAGAATCTGACAACTTCATCAATAGCCTACCTAGTATTGGTGATAATGATCCTATTTCGTTAGATGATGACACCCTTGGAGGTAATGCCGGTGGTATCAACGATAACAATCCGGATAATGTTAATTTAACGGGAACACTGTCATTCGAGTTTGGTAATGATGGTCCCGGCACAGTACTTTTATCAAACATCGGTGCACCTTTGGGCTTCACTTATATCTTAACTAATGGTGGCACGACATTAACCGTCAATCAAAGTGGCACTGACATATTAGAAGTCACTCTAACTGATCCCACGTCAGGTGAATACAGCATCACACAATTAGCCCCTCTCAGACATGAGTCAGGAGATAATGAAAATAACCAATTACTTGATATTACATACCTAGTAACAGATGGTAATGGCGACAGCGTACCTGGCAGTATTAATATCAACATTGATGACGACACCCCAACGGTCTCACGCAATGCACTCGTTCGCTTAGATGATGATGCACTGACAGATGGTAATCCCGGTGGCCGTGGTGATAACCCAGATAGCCAAAATACCGTGGGCACACTCGCCCATAGCTATGGCGCCGATGGTGAAGGATCAACACTACTCCT
>JABGUA010000219.1 GCA_018646825.1 Piscirickettsiaceae bacterium | reverse complement strand
TGACTTGGATGTTATGATTGTATGCAAGGTTTAGGTTTTATACCATGATGTGTATTTGACTGTTGTTGAAATGAAAAGCAGAGGAGTGAGATGAAAGCGGAACAAAGAGTGATGGCTAATCCGACCGACTTGATTAATGCGGCGGCTGAGCAATTTATTAGTGTTGCACGAATGGCAATTGCGAAACGTGGTGTGTTTTATGTGGCTTTAGCAGGTGGTTCTACGCCTAAGGGTTTATATCAAATGTTAGCGACATCGCCGTATACAACTCAAATTGATTGGGCACGCGTCCATTTATTTTTCGGTGATGAACGCTGTGTATTGTCGACGCATGATGATAGTAATTTCAAGATGGCATCTGAGGCCATGATTGATGCGATTTCAATACCTGAAGAAAATGTCCACCGTATGCCGACTGAGCTCGAACCAGTTGATGTGGCGACAGCATATGCAACCACAATGGTTGAGGTTTTGGGTGAGCAACCATTAGACCTAGTGTTATTAGGCTTAGGGCCCGATGGCCATATTGCTTCTTTGTTTCCTGATACACCTGCCTTGGATGTTATGGATAGGATGACAACAGCATTATATGTTGAGAAGTTCGATTCTTGGCGGGTGACAATGACCTACTCTGTGATCAATGCAGCGAGACAAGTTATTGTCTTTATAGCGGGTGATGCTAAAGCTGAAATTGTTAAAGATATTACAACCGATGCAGTGGTAGGGTTACCGATACAACGTTTAGCGCCAACGGGTGATTATTACTGGTATATGGATACAGCTGCTGCTGGTCAATAAGGTTTTGTTAAGATGATTGAGGGTGTATTAGCGGTAGATCTTGGTGGGACTAAGGTTTTAGTTCAGTTATCGACGTTGGATGGGTCTGTTGTGGTAGAACAACGCTATCAAAGCGAACAGTTTGTTGATTTTGAAGCGGTTTTGATGGCTTTTTTTGCTTTGACTACCGTAGGCGATTATCAACTTAAAGCCACTTGTTTTGCGGTCGCAGGTCCAGTCGTTGGCCGTAAGGCATCAATTACTAATTTACCCTGGCAGATTGATGCTGATGCTTTGGCAGAACAATTTCCATTGGGGAAAATTGTGCTATGTAACGATTTTGAGGCGGTTGCTTATGGTATCGATGGCGTCAAGCCTTCATCCTTAATTACGTTGCAAGCGGGAGAATTAGAAAGTTTGGCACCGAGAGCCATCATTGGGGCTGGGACAGGCCTAGGCCAGGCCTTTATGTTTGCTGGTCAAACAGGTTGGGATGTTGTGGGCACCGAAGGCGGGAATGTTGATTTTGGCCCAAACGATGATGAACAAATGGCCTTATGGTCTTATTTGAACCAGCAGTTTGGCCATGTGTCTTATGAGCGGATTTTATCGGGTTCTGGTTTGGTGGCCATTTATGCTTTTTTAGCTGAGCAGCAAGGAGAGACTTTATCGACAGAGGTAAAAGCCCTTATTGGTAGTGAAGATGCGCCGGCTTTGATTAGTCAATTAGCATCATCAGGACAAGATAGGATCGCTGATGCGGCTTTGCAGCTGTTTATACGAATCTATGGTGCACAAGCGGGTAATTTAGCATTGAGTGTGTTGGCGCGAGGTGGTTTGTACATTGCTGGCGGTATTGCGGCGAAGAATCGCACTTATGTTGAGGAAGGCTCATTCATGACTTCATTTTTAAGTAAAGGTAAAATGGCGGCGTTGATGCCACTGATTCCAGTGATACTAATTACAGATGAAACCGTCGGTTTATCTGGTGCACGGTATTTGGCACTGCGATCCGCGTTATAATAATAAAATGACAATTGAAAATACGATGAATATTTCTGTCGGTGTTAAGGCATCTTATCTAGAACAAGAATCTAATCCGGAAAAAGCACGTTATTTGTTTGCTTATACGATTACGATAAAAAATAGTGGTGGGGTTGCTGCCCGGCTGTTATCACGTTATTGGAAAATAACTGGTGGTGATGGGCATGAGCAGGAAGTGGAAGGGGATGGCGTGGTTGGTCAACACCCTTATTTAACGCCGAAAGAAGAGTTTACTTATACCAGTGCTGCGATGCTGGATACGCCAGTAGGTATGATGCAAGGCCATTATATGATGGTCGATGACCATGGTGCTCAATTTGAAGTGGCCATTCCGCCTTTCTCTCTCGCGGTTCCCCAAAGGTTGCATTAATTTAGCGTTTGATTCGGATACATTGACCAACAGATCGAATGCTACACATGTCACCATTGGGCCAAATAGCATGATCGAAACTCACATTATCTAGGATGGCTCCTTCTAAGTTTGCATTGAGGAGGTTGGCATACGAGAGGTCAGCATTACTCAAATCGGCATTACTCAAATCAGCTTGTTCCAAGTTGGCGCCAACGAGGTCAGCATTTTGTAACTGGCTGTAGTTCAGTGCACTAAAACTCAAATTGGCATAGGCCATATCGGCACTAGTTAAAGTTGCGCTGATCAGATTACTGTTGGTTAATCGTGCACTGCGTAATTGTGCATTGTTCATAGTCGTATTAGCTAATTGCAAGTTGGGTTTTAAACAATTGTTCCAATTGACTGCAATGTCAGCGGGTGCGTTGCAATCAACTTGAGAGACTGGGAGTAGTGTTGGAGAAAAAATTGCTGTACTGACGACAGAAATGAGTAGTAATGCGACAGCTACTAATGGCCATAAGATAGGAGATTGTTGTTCACGAAACTTTTGCATTAATATGGTATGAAATTGTCTACGGCTATAGTGTCCGGGTTTTCCGGTGCACGGCGATCTTCTGATCTCTGCCGTTTTTTCTCACTCTCACCTTCAATAGTCTGGCGCCGATCAAAGCCATTTCTTTCATCTAAGGTGATTTTCGTACGGACATCAACTTCTTGCTCTGGATGAAGGACGGTGATGTCAGCAATAGCTAGCCAGTTCGTACCATCACTGATTTCAATATCGTCTTTTGTTCCTGCCATTTGGACTTATCCTGTT
>JABGUA010000243.1 GCA_018646825.1 Piscirickettsiaceae bacterium | reverse complement strand
TTTTAAAGCAACACGTTACCATTCATTAGTCATTGACAAAGAGACCTTACCAGATTATTTCGAAGTCACAGCATGGACACAAAATGAAGATGGCAGTATCGACGAAATTATGGGTATCCAACATAAAACATTACCCATCGAAGGCGTGCAGTTTCACCCGGAGTCCATCCTAACTGAACACGGTCATGCCCTACTCAAGAACTTCCTTGACCGATAAACGAGCATACTTATGGATATCCAACAAGCCCTTAAAGTCTTAATAGAAAAACAAGACCTCACAGAACAACAAATGTCTGCTGTTATGCAACAAATTATGACAGGTGAAGCAACGCCAGCTCAAATAGCAGGTTTTTTAGTCGCCCTGCAAATGAAAGGCGAAACCGTCACAGAAATCGCAGCAGCAGCGAGTGTCATGCGTTCATTAGCAACACCCGTGCATATTTCAGCCCAGACACTTGTTGATACCTGTGGCACTGGCGGAGATGGTGCCAGTACTTTTAATGTTTCAACCGCAGCCGCTATTGTCGTCGCAGCAGCAGGTGGCCAAGTCGCCAAACACGGTAACCGCTCAATCAGCAGTAGCTCAGGCAGTGCTGATGTCTTAGAGGCGGCTGGTGTTAATCTTGATATTACGCCCGAACAAGTCAAACATTGCATCGAAAGCATTGGCGTTGGCTTTATGTTTGCACAAAAGCACCATGGGGCAATGAAACATGCCATTACACCCCGCCGTGAAATGGGTATTAAAACTATTTTCAATCTACTCGGGCCACTCACCAACCCGGCTAAAGCACGACATCAAGTTTTGGGCGTCTTCGATAAGAAATGGGTTGAGCCCATGGCAAATGTCCTCAAAGCACTCGGCAGTGAACATGTACTTGTTGTCCATGCTGAAGATGGTTTAGATGAAATCAGTATTGGATCAACCACCCATATTGCTGAGCTCAAAAACGGTGAAATAAACTGTTACGATATTGCGCCAGAACAATTTGGTTTACAGCGTACAGCTGTAACAAAACTGGCGATCAACAATGCACAAGAGAGTTTAGCTATCATCAACACTGTTTTTGAAGGTGAAGCTGGGCCAGCACGCGATATTGTAGCCCTAAATGCAGGTGCAGCCATTTATGCTGCGGATCTAGTTCCTAGCTTGGCGGAAGGTATTCAACGCGCTCAATCAGTCCTCGACACCGGTCAAGCGAAACAAAAGCTGCAAGATCTCGTTGCCTGTAGCAACACTTAACTCCCAAAATATAAAGAAAGTAAAATAATGGCTGATACACCTGATATCCTGAAAAAAATCTTAAATCGTAAGCAACAAGAAATTGCACAACGCAGTCAAACAGTCTCTCTAAAGCAGATGATGTCTCTTGCAGAAAGTGCCGATACACCTCGAGGATTTGTAGCAGCTATTGAAGCAAAGATAAATGCAGGTAAAGCCGCTGTCATTGCTGAAATAAAGAAAGCATCCCCCAGTAAAGGCTTATTACGCGAGCACTTTATCCCTGCTGAAATTGCAAAATCTTATGAGCAACATGGGGCAGCCTGTTTATCCATTTTGACAGATAAAGATTTTTTCCAAGGTGACGAAGTTTATCTTGAGCAGGCTCGAGCAGCCAGCTCACTGCCGGTTATTCGCAAAGATTTCATTATCGACCCTTATCAAGTCTATGAGGCCCGAGCTATTAATGCCGACTGTATTTTATTAATCGTTTCAGCACTAGATGATCAACAGCTCAGTGACCTCACCGATTTAGCGTTAAATCTAGACATGGATGTATTAGTAGAAGTCCATGATGCTGCTGAACTAGAACGCGCCCTGTTCTTAAACTTACCGCTCATCGGTATTAATAACCGAAACCTCAGCACATTTGAGACACGCTTAGAAACAACATTGGAATTACTAAACCATATACCAGAAAGCCATACGGTCATTACAGAAAGTGGAATTCAGACGCCAGCAGATGTGGCATTGATGCGCGACAATAATGTCAACGGCTTTTTAATCGGTGAAGCATTTATGCGAGCTGATGACCCAGGCCATCAGCTCAGCACATTATTTGTCTAGCCTTCAGGCACAATACTAGGTTTACGATGTTCTTCATCGTAAATAATCATGGTTTTACCACGAGCCCAAACCAAACCTTGATCCTGCAACGTTCGTAATACACGCCCCTCCATTTCACGAGAACAACCCACCATCCGGCTAATTTCTTGGCGTGTCGCCTTAATTTGTGTGCCTTCTTCATGCTTCATCGCATCAGGCTGGGCAGACAATTCTTTTAATGCTGCAGCAACTCGCCCCGTCACATCTAAGAATGCTAACTCACTGGCTTTTCGTGTTGTCGACAACAAACGTTTCGCCATATTTTCAGCCAATAAGGTCAATAGACTTGGGTAGCAATCTTTCAGCGTCGTATGAGATAAGGATTTAACTTGTTGGTAAGTGATTTCTTCTGTTCGACAATCCGTTTTAGCTCGAACAGTCACTGTACGATCCACTGTTTCAGAGAACAAGCCAATCTCACCTATAAAGTCACCTTGATTTAAGTGCGCCACAATCAATTCTTCACCATCTTCGTTTTCCATCACAATTGTGACTGAACCTTCTCGAAGATAATAAAGTGTATCTGCAGAATCACCAGGGCGAATTAATGCTGATTTAGCCGTGTAATGCTTACTATGGCAAACACGAAAAAAGTCAGCTAAATCTTCTTCTATTTGTTTGTATTTTATATAATCCACTTGTTCCCTATCTTTTTCAAATTAACCATAGTCAAAAGATAAGAATTTCATCTATTGCAAAGCCCTTGTAAACTATAACGACCTAAATATGTCAAAATTAAGCTAAATTTATCAACTATTGGTTATAAACTAATGAAAGCAAGAGTGAAATGGATAGAAGACGTACAATTCATTGGTGAGTCCGGCACTGGCCACAGTCTCATTATGGATGGTCCTGAAGAACGCGGCGGCCATGGCACAGGAATGCGCCCTATGGAGTTGCTATTACTGGGCTTAGGTGGATGTACTAGTTTTGATGTCGTCGAAATGTTAAAGAAATCACGACAAAATATTGATGACTGTGTTGTTGAAGTTTCCGCTGAACGCAGTGAGAAGGTGCCTAAAATTTTCACCCATATTCACGTTCACTTCATCATCACTGGCGACAATATCAAGGAAAGCCAAGTCAAACGTGCGATAGAATTATCCGCAGAAAAATATTGCTCAGCCTCATTAATGCTAGGAAAAGCAGCTAAAATAACCCATGACTACGTCATTATTGACGCCGGTATCGAAAGTAGCCACACAGCATGAGCAAAGACATAAAAAAACCACCTGCAACGCAAGGGATGAAACATATCGCTCTTTTCGTAAAAGAGTTTGAAGCCTGTGAACACTTTTATATTGAATTAATGGGAATGGAAATAGAATGGCAGCCCGACACCAACAACCTATATCTAAGCTCAGGCAATGATAATCTCGCTTTGCATCGCCGTAACGAGGATATTGATCCAACGAAACAAAAACTCGATCATATCGGCTTTATTATTGAGAGCCCTGAACAAGTCGACGACTGGTTCTTTTTCCTCAAACAACATCAAATTGATATCCGCCAACCACCAAGAACACATCGTGATGGCGCACGCAGCTTTTATTGTTATGACCCCGATGGCACCGTTGTACAAATCATTTATCACCCCCCTATATCAATCGCAGGATGAACATGGACACATTTATCTATAAAAGCAGTCGCAAAGAAGGCCTTTATCTCTACATCACTAAAAAAGACGATTTTACAGAAATACCGCAAGCGCTCTATGACTCAATGGGGAAAGAACCCACCTTCGTTATGACAATAACATTGTCAAAAGATAAACCGCTCGCCCGTGAAGATGTCAGTAAGGTCATCAAAAACTTACAAACCCAAGGTTTCCATGTTCAGGTACCACCACCAGCGCTCAACCTCACCACTTTCAAAGCACCTGCTAATTACGTAAACTGAGGACTAGAACACATTAAGTATCAGCAATTTATCTCATACTGATAAGCATTAATCTATCCATGTCGAATTTGTCATACAGGAATATAAAAAGCAACATGCTCACTCGATTGATTGTACTGCCTTTATGTTGTGTCATTATGCTGCTCACCTTTGGCAGCGCTAGCCACGCTGAACAAGCTATCGCACCTGTCAACACCGAGAATACCGTTTTAAAACGACTCTTAAAACGGGCTGATAGCCACATTCAACAAGCACAATACGAGCAAGCTTTAGAACTCCTCAATAAAGCTTATGAAAATAGTGACAACCTAGAAGACCAGAGTATTCGTAACGATGCGCTCAATTCTATGGCCAATGTCTATTACAACACTGGCCAGCTTGAACAAGCCTATCGCTATTACACTGAGCTTGTTGAATTAGACAAAGCAAATAACGACAAAAGTGCCCTTTCTGTCAGTCTCTTCAACCTAGGTCATGTCAATGCCTCACGAAAACAGTTTTCGAAAGCAGATAAAAACTTTAAGGCCTCACTTAAAATTAGTAGGCAATTAGCCGACGATGTTGGTATTGCCTCTACCCTAAAGGAAATGGGCGTGAATGCTCAAGCACAATCTAAACTCAACACGGCAAAAAAATACCTCAGAGAATCATTACACATTTTCGTTGCCATTCATGACAAAACACAAGCAGCACGAGTCCAGCGCCACCTTGGCGATATTGCTCCTGAACAAGACAATTACGAGCAATCCATCGAGCACTATTTAGCTGCCCTCTCTGTTCTACAAAAGCAACCTTTCAGCAAAGCGTTAATGCGAACCCATCGTGGTCTCAGTGCCACCTATGAAAAAATGGCTAATTTAGAACAAGCACTTGAACACCATCATCGCTATGCATCATTACAGCAACAATTACTTGAACAGCAAAACAAAGCCGTCACTCAACGACTTCAAGTCCAATTTGAAACACAGCGCTTTGCGGCAGAAAATGAACAACTAGCCTTGATTAATCAGCAACAAGTGCAAGAACTCAACCATCGTCAAACAACATTACGTCTCCAGTATTTACTAATTGCATTAGCACTAGCAATCATGACACTTATCGCAGTTTTATGGTTACGAAGTAAAAAACATGGCAAAGCAATGCAATTGCTTGCCACACGTGATGAGTTAACTGGTATACAAAACCGCCGTTCCATCATGCAATTTGCCATGAAAGAATGGCATCGTTCTATTCGCTTTGACAGACCTTATTGCTGCTTAGCCATCGACATTGATAACTTCAAACAAGTTAATGATAACTTTGGTCATGCCACAGGTGATGCTGTACTGAAACTAATTGCCGAAAGCCTTAACTCAGGCCTACGGGTCACGGATAGCCTCGGTCGAGTCGGTGGGGAAGAATTTCTATTAATCTCGATAGAAACTAATCTGTTACAAGCACATGCTTTAGCCGAACGGCTGCGCAGTAAAATAGAAATGCTACAACACCCGCATCAGCCAAATAAATCTATCACCATCAGCATCGGTATCACTGCTTTAAATAACCAAATTTCTTTAGAAGAACTCATCGCTCAAGCTGATGAAGCACTCTACCAATCAAAAAATAAAGGCAGAAATTGCGTTTCTGTCTATCCAGATTTAGAATCTTAATCTAACATAGCAGGTATGGACTACTTACCTTGTGAAATGGTGGAAACATCAGAAGATATCCGTGCAGCAGTTATCTGGCTCCACGGCCTTGGCGCCAACGGGCACGATTTTGTTCCAATTGTGCCTAGACTCAACATCCCCTCAGATCTCGGCATACGCTTTATCTTTCCCCATTCACCCTCAATTCCTGTCACTATCAATAATGGTACTGTTATGCCCGCCTGGTATGATATCTATGCCATGGATATGGAAAGAGAAATTGACACACCTCAAATTAAAGCATCAGCGCAAGCGATCAGAGCACTGATTGAACGGGAAATTGCGCATGGCATTCCAAGCAATAAAATCGTCCTTGCTGGCTTTTCCCAAGGCGGTGCGGTTATTTTCGAAGCCGGATTAACTTTCGATAGACCGTTAGCAGCTCTCATGTCTTTATCCAGTTATTTCGCAACTTATAAAACGATTGAACCGCATAAAGCGAATCAGACTATTCCTATCCATATATACCAAGGCAGCCATGACGAAATCGTGACCGAGCCCTTAGCTAAACTCGCCGAGTCAGAATTAAAAAAGCGCGGCTACACACCCGAGTACAAAAGCTATCCAATGGGCCATGAAGTTCACTACCAAGAAATTGAAGACATCTCACACTGGTTACAACACGTTCTAACATGATCCAAGCCATTTTTATTGCTGCAGAACCTAAGGCAAAACAACAAGCTGTTAATGAAATTGATGTTATCGCTCATAAGGGCATTATCGGAGATAGAAACTTTGACCAACACCATTGGCATGGTCAAAACATCACCCTAATAGAAAGTGAAAATATCGATAACTTTAACCGACATCACCAACAAAACATTAGCCTACAAGATACCCGACGTAACCTCATTACTAAAGGCGTGAGGCTCAATCAACTGATCGGTAAAGAATTTCATATTGGACAAGCCAAGCTGATCGGAACCGAACTCTGTGAGCCCTGCCATTCATTGAGTCAAACGCTCACTACTGGTCACGTGTCGCAGCAGCAAGTGCTAGATGCATTCACAGGAAAAGCAGGTATTCGAGCCACTATATTAACTAGCGGCAGTATCACCGTTGATATGCCCATTGTAGTCACATAGTGTCAAACCCAACACAACACGACTGCCCTTTCATCTTATCCATCCAAAATTGGCTAGAACAAATTGTTATTGGCCTCAACTTATGTCCTTTCGCTAAACGAGAGTTTATCAAAAGCCGAATTCACTATGAGGTTTGCCACAGTGACAAAGTACCCGATCTATTAGAAAGCCTCCAACAAGCATTAACGCAGTTAGCGAATAACCCAAAAATCGAAACCACCCTTATTATTCATCCTAATATTTTGCAACATTTTGAAGATTACAATGAGTTCCTAGACCTAGCGGAACAACTACTCTTTGCTCTCGGCCATGAAGGCACTATTCAAATTGCTAGCTTTCATCCTGACTATCAATTTGCTAATACTCAGCAAAATGACCCAGAAAATTACACCAACCGCTCACCCTTCCCCTTAATCCATTTATTAAGAGAGGATAGCGTAGAAAAAGCCATTTCGACCTATCCGAACCCGGAACAAATACCCGCTAACAATATTGCCCTAATGAATAAACTCGGCAGTGCAAAATTACAACAATTAATCAAAGGCTGTCTTGCAGGCTAATGAGTTATTATTTTTTCAATAACATCTGTAACTGAAAAACAGCATCTAATGCCTGCTTAGGCGTCAAATCATTCGGGTCGATCTCAGCTAACTTTTGTTCTACCTCTGAGGGTTCAACGACAGAATTAAATAAATCTGCCTGCGCAGCATCAATTAAACCGGCTGTTTTCTGACGCGTTGTTTCTAATTCTGTCAACTTGAGCTTAGCGGCTTTAATTACATCCTGGGGTATGCCAGCTAACTGCGCTACTTGCAAGCCGTAACTCTGATTCGCTGGGCCCGGTTTAAGTTGATGTAAAAACACAATCTTATCTCCATGCTCAATCGCATCTAAATGCACATTTTTCGCTTTATCATAAGCAGCAGGAATTTGTGTCAACTCAAAATAGTGCGTTGCAAACAAAGTATAAGCACCAATATCTCTTACCAACTTCTCCGCACATGCCCAAGCCAGTGACAAACCATCAAATGTGCTGGTACCTCGACCAATTTCATCCATCAGCACCAAACTATGCTGTGTCCCATTATTCAAAATATTAGCTGCTTCACTCATTTCCACCATAAAAGTAGAGCGTCCAGAGGCCAAATCATCAGATGCACCAATACGGGTAAAAATCTGATCAACTGTTCCTATTACTGCTTTCTTAGCCGGTACAAAACTACCGATATGCGCTAACAAGACAATCAATGCAACTTGGCGCATATAGGTCGACTTACCACCCATATTAGGGCCCGTAATCAATAACAACCTCGTCTGTTGGGAAAAATCCAGGTCGTTAGGACAAAAATGTTGTTCTGACGCTGTCTCAACAACAGGATGACGACCCTGTTCAATGATAATGCCGCTTTCATCACTAAAACTCGGTGCAACGTACTCAAGTGTCTCGGCTCTTTCAGCTAAATTAACCAACACATCTAATTCCGCTAGAGCATGGGCAGACACCTGCAGTCCCGCCAAGTCGGGCATTACTTTATCAAAAAGTGCATCATACAACGCTTTTTCTAATGCCAAAGCGCGTTCATTCGCAGTTAAAACCTGATCTTCAAATGACTTCAACTCTGGCGTGATATAACGCTCAGCATTTTTTAATGTCTGCCGCCTAATATAATCAGTTGGTATTGTCGTTTGGTTTTTACCTAACTCAATATAGTAACCATGCACCCGGTTATATCCCACTTTTAACGTCGCAACACCTGTCCGTTCTCGCTCTCGTAATTCTAAATCAGTTAAATACTGATTCGCTTCATCCTTAATGTTTCGTAACTTATCTAGATTTTCGTCATAACCTGCCGCAATAACCCCACCATCACGAATCAAAACCGGAGGCTCATCAATTAACGCCCGCTGCAATAACGCAAGTAATTCGGTGAAGGTACCCAGTTCGCGATCAAGTTGAACTAATCTCTGCGTTTCAAACACAGCCATTGTTAAATGTAATGCTGGTAACAATGCCAATGCGTTACGAAGCTGCATAAAATCGCGGGGACGTGCTGTTCGTAGGGCGATACGCGCCAACGCACGCTCGATATCCCCGAACTGCTTTAAGAGTTGCTGACAATCTTCAATACCCTGAAATGTCAATAACTGCTGAATCGACTGTTGACGGTGAGTTAAAACGGCTTGATCTCGTAATGGCCGTAACAGCCAACGTCGAAATAATCGCGCCCCCATCGGCGTCACAGTCTTATCCAAAACAGCTAGAAGGGTATTCTCTTTCCCACCGGCTAAATTTAATTCCAACTCTAAATTTCGCCGCGATTGTGGATCAATTCTAATACTATCGTTTGCGTGCTCTACCGTGATACCACGCAAATGAGGTAAAGCTGCCCGATGTGTTTCTTGTGCATAATTTAATAAACA
>JABGUA010000217.1 GCA_018646825.1 Piscirickettsiaceae bacterium | reverse complement strand
ATGCGGATAAGTGCATTATTATCCAGAGGGATATTTAATTGTTGGGAGAGTGTTTTGCTCAACTCTACAGACTGATTATAGCCGCGCTTTTTTAGACGTTTCGGGTGAAGCGGAATAGGGATTAGTAGTTGTGGTTTGATTTCATTTTGTTGTTGTAGTGACTGAGCTAATAGGATCGCGAGATAATTTGTGAGATGTAATTGGCCATGATACTTCATGTCGCTGATGAGCTTATCGACAGGTGAACTGTAGCGGAAGAGGCTGTGTGTACGATGTCGTATTGGTGGGTTGGCGAGGCATTGGCCCGCAATATTGACCGGTAGGGATGGGTAAGGCGCAGCGTTGGCAACACCGCCCTAATCGTGGCAAAGAGACAAAACAGTTAGGGCATAGACACATTTGCTTGGTATTGGTGCCGCAGAGGAGGCAAGGCGTTGGGATGTGTTTGCTGTATAATCCTCCAATTCGATGCGTTATGAGACGTCTGACTGAGGTTAGCGATTTCATGGCCATTAAGATTAATCCGTTTATCTGAATGAAGACTTATCATGCCTGAAAATAGCGTTAAAGCCGAACAAACATTGCGTCATGACTGGACAGTAGAAGAAGTAGAAAAACTGTATAACATGCCGTTTGCCGATTTGATGTTTCAATCTCAAACTGTTCATCGCGAATATTTTGATCCGAATTCAGTGCAAGTGAGCACATTATTGAGCATTAAAACGGGTGGTTGTGCCGAAGATTGTGGCTATTGCCCACAGAGTGCACATCATGAATCTGCTGTAAAAGCAGAGCCTTTGATGCCGTTAGATCGTGTGTTAGAAAATGCAACTAAGGCTAAAGAATCTGGTGCAAGCCGTTTTTGTATGGGCGCTGCTTGGCGTAATTTGAAAGATCGTGACCTTGAACGTGTCGCTGCAATGGTGACAGGGGTCAAGGATTTAGGCCTGGAAACCTGTGTGACATTAGGTATGTTAGAAGGTCATCAAGCGAAACGTTTAAAAGAAGCAGGTTTAGATTTTTACAATCATAATTTAGATACGTCACCTGAATTTTATGGCGATATCATCAGTACGCGGACTTACCAAGATCGCTTAGATACTTTAGATCATGTGCGAGATGCGGATATTCATGTTTGTAGTGGCGGGATTGTCGGGATGGGCGAAAGCTTAACTGATCGTGCCGGCCTATTAGTCGCACTGGCAAACTTACCTGATCATCCGCAAAGTGTACCGATTAATTTATTGGTTCAAGTGGAAGGTACACCAATGGCAGAAACGGATAACTTAGATCCGTTGATGTTTGTCAGGACTATTGCCGTTGCCCGTTTGATGATGCCAGAATCTTATGTCCGCTTATCAGCGGGTCGAGAGCATATGAGCGATGAGCTGCAAGCGATGTGTTTCTTAGCTGGTGCGAATTCAATTTTCTATGGTGAAAAGTTATTGACTACGGATAATCCTGATACAGCGCATGATCAGCAGTTGTTCGAACGCTTGGGTATCAATACGCTTTCTGAGTCTGGTACGAGCGAGCACGCTTCAGCGGCATAAGTGTCCAGTCTACCTTGGTCGAACTCATTAGCCAGTGCGTTAGCGGATAAGGAAGCCGCTGGACGATACCGGCGCGTTCGGATACGTTCGGGCGGGCAAGGGGTTAACATTGTTCTTGATGGCAAGGCGATGCTGTCATTTTGCAGCAATGATTATCTTGGTTTAGCTGCCCATCGCGATCTTAAAAAAGCATTTATGGATGCTGTTAATGCCGAAGGTGTCGGCAGTGGTGCCGCGCATTTATTGAGTGGTCATAGCCGATATCATCAGCAATTAGAAGAGGCTTTGGCGGAGTTTACAGGTCAACAGCGTGTTTTATTGTTTTCTTCTGGTTACCAAGCGAATTTGGGCGTGATTGATGGATTGATGTCTCGCGGAGATAAGGTAATCCAAGATAAGTTGAATCATGCTTCTTTACTAGATGGTGGTCGACTGTCAGAAGCCAAGCAATGCCGCTATTTACATGGTGATATGTCCGCTCTAGAAAGGCGGTTAGTCGAATCTAATGCAGCTGATGAGCGATGTTTGGTTGTGTCGGATGGTGTGTTTAGTATGGATGGGGATATTGCGCCTTTACCAGAATTATTAGCACTGGCTGAAAAATATCATGCGGGTGTTTTAATAGATGAAGCCCACGGTATAGGCGTATTGGGTGCTCATGGCAAAGGTTGCCTTGAACATTGGCAAATTGAATCCGACACGTTACCGATTATGATGGGGACATTTGGTAAAGCCTTTGGTACGGCGGGTGCTTTTGTGGCGGCTGATGAAGTCGTCATTGAAACGTTGATTCAGCAGTCTCGCACTTTTGTTAATTCCACGGCACAACCTGCCGCGATT
>JABGUA010000106.1 GCA_018646825.1 Piscirickettsiaceae bacterium | reverse complement strand
TATTAATTTATCTAGATCTACTTTTAGCTTATTGTTATTCGAAATCACCTCTGGTATCGATACTACTCCACTGATTTCAGGACTCGTAATGGTTGCCTGCCAACTCTTTTTTTGTTGTTGCGCTGTAACCTTAATTGCTGAGAATTGTTGGCCAAAGCCAATTAATTTGTCAGTCGTTAATGTTAACGTAGCCACCGTTGATAACGGTGACTCACCTTGTGGCTTTCTTTGTTGTAACCAACTTGACCATTTATCGACATTTAATTCTGGCAATGATGCTTCAACAAAAGCCGCTTCATCTTGTTGGCCGGGTATGACGGCCAGATTGAATTGGTTGTCATAACTTAAATTGTAGCGGGGAATTTTTGCACTCTGATGAAAAACCACTTTAAGGTTCTTTATTTGATCGTTTGATTTCATCAAGGGAACGGGCAATGTCACCGCCATTCCTTTCATGTCTGACTTCAGTGTGACATCTGTATAAAAATCACCAATTTCTCGCTCCGAAACGAGCACTTCTAGTTGGTATGGCGCATTACCTTGAATAAAGTCAGGCATTTTCTCTGGCCATGTTTTAGCTAATTGTTGACTAGATATAGTACCGTTGGCTGCAATTACCGTAGCATTGTTTTTAGGGAAAACAGTCACGTCAACGGCTTGACCTAAAAATTGGCCTGTGAGCTTATTGGCAGTGACGCCATTATTGTTGAAGTCAAGGCGACCCTGTACTTGTTCAATCGCCAATTCAGGCATGGTTTTTTTATACAAATGACTATTGATAAAACTAACGTCTCCCGAGACCTCAGTATTATCACTATCAGCTAAGGGCACGACTAAGCTAAGGTTGATATAACTATTTCCCTTTGCTGAAACTGCCTTTGCAACTGACCCAAACCGCTCTTTTAGTGGACTATTTTGCAATAAATTAAGTGCTTTTTGTGTTGTTCCTGCAAGTCCCCCTGTTACTGTTAATATCGGATTACTTTCAGTCAAGCTTTCAATATTGACAGTGACATCTTTAAAAGCAAACCCCGCTATCGAACCTTGTTGGCTACGGATATTTAAATTATTGCCCTGTCCGGTAATTTGACCTGCAACATCAAATAAGTCTGGCCAGTTATTAGCGTAATGTAATTGGACTCCCTCCAGATCCAACGCCATCTTAAATTCGCCCAGCGTTTTATCTTGCTGGCTTTCGTAAGGAAAAGCAGCTAAATCCCCTTTTAAACGAATCTCTCCATGCTTAATTTTCCCTGCAAGAAAAGCTTTATTTACCCACTGTTTGAAATTTTTGCTCAAAATCCTTTCCGGGAAATAAGACTTCCAATATGCAACGGCAACATCATTCATTATTAAGGTAAGATCATTCACAATCTTACCTTCAGATGTTTTAACAACGTTTCCATCAAACAACAAGGTTAAATCTGAGTTACGAATATTGAGCTGATTAGCCTGCATTTGCCATTGTTGTTGCTCAGGCTCAAGTTGGAATGCTAATTCGCCAGCGATATCATCAAAGAATACTGGGTTCTTCAACCACGTTGCAGGCGCAACTGTAACTCGCTGGCTATTTAACTTGATTTGAGCTGCTTTCCCGGCCATGTTGACATTGAGATTCAGGTTATCAATGCCCGGGTAATCTCGCCATGCTGATAATTCGCCATCAACCAATTGAAATTGAGCGAGATCTAATCCTGAGTTTGGCGCATAAAAAAATTGATAATTTTTTATGTCACCTTTCGGTCTTTGTGCCACTAACTGCTCCGGCAGCTCACCAGATAAACCTAGAATGTTAGTTAAGTCTTCAATACGAAGAAAGTCCCCTTTTGCTTCAACCCCCTCACCTTGTTGCGTCAATGTCAGTGATGACTTTGGCCAAGCTTTATCATTCGTATCTAAATATAGGTTACTGGCCGTTAACATCCAGCCTTGCTCAAAGTGCAACCACTCAAACTGCCCTGATAAATGTTCAATAATAACGGGAAGTATGTCAGTTTTATTTTGACGATTAGCCAGCTGACAATTCGTTAAGTCCAATACCATTTGGGCCTTATTTAATCGGGCACCGATACCTTCTCCACTGAGCGTAGCATCAACGCGACCTTGCTCTATTATCACATTGCGGAATGTTAGGTCGTTTTTCAATGGCGTCAAATGGAGTTCGTTAGCTTCAACAGCCCATTGCCATGTCGTCAATTGAGGCTGTTTTTCATTTAGCAACCAATTGGCAGAAAATTGGACATCATCACCCAAAGCATCTGGTAACGTGATCTTCCCTTTAGTCTGCCACTTATTCAATTGATGCTCAATCACTGCACTGTCAATGTAGTAGCGACCCGTTAAGAATGTTTTTGTCTGATCAGTAAAGTCAACCGTAATCGACTTTAAATGAACACTGTTTAATGCATTTGATCGCACTAATAGCTCTGCAAATAATGGTGTCGAATCACTTTGTTGGTTTAAGCCTTGCAATGCAATTAAACCCTTACTATCTCTGACCACACCTATTTTTAAACCTGTTAATGTGAAGTCATCAAGCCTTAGATCTCGATAGCGGATACTGTCATAGAGGTCTAAATCAAGATATAACTTCTCTAGCGACAGTAATTGTGTCGCGTCATCTTCGGCAAGGATTTTGACTGTCACTAGTTCAAGTTTGGGTGATAAGTTGACCCAGCTTAACCTGGCTTGATCAATTTCAACTTCATGTCCTAATTTATCACTCACCCAATCTGCTATGGCATCTTGCTGCTGATTGACAGCACCTGCCAACCAATAAAAGCCAGACCCTAACGACAAAAGGATAAATAGCAGAATAATATAAAATGGTTTAACCCTGCCGCAATGGTGTTTTCGTATCGTCATTGTCATAAAACCGGCTGGGGCTGGGATAAAACCAAAGTATAGTTCGTCATAATGAACCCTACATTAACACGACATTAAATTGCTCTCGACCATATTGAAACTCTGGTTGAAACGCAATGGGCCGGCCAATAAACTGTTCTAACTCAGCAACATAGGTTGAGTCTTCATCATTAAGGCGATCAATAACATCTTGTGACGCTAACACGAGGAAACGACTGGTTTCATATTGCTTGGCTTCACGTAATATCTCGCGAAAAATCTCATAACAGACCGTTTCAATACTTTTAGCGTAGCCTTTGCCATCACAAGCGGGACAAGGCTCACACAGTACATGTTCCAAACTTTCACGACTTCTTTTTCGAGTCATTTCAACCAGACCAAGCTCAGATACCCCGCAAAGGTTATGTCGCGCCCTATCCGGTAGCATCGCTTTTTCTAACGTTTGTAAAACTTGATCTCGATGATCCAATTCATCCATATCAATGAAATCTAGAATAATGATGCCGCCTAAATTACGTACGCGTAATTGTCGTGCAATTGCTTTGGCCGCTTCTAAATTGGTTTTGAAAATAGTCTCTTCCAAATTTTTATGGCCGACAAAACCACCGGTATTAACATCTACCGTTGTCATTGCTTCTGTCTGATCAAAGATCAGATAGCCGCCTGACTTTAAAGGCACTTTGCGTTCTAATGCTTTTTGAATTTCTTCTTCAACACTAAACAAGTCAAATAAGGGCGCGCCTTCCTTATAGTGCTCGATTCTTGAAGCACATTCGGGCATAAACCCTTCTGCAAACTTTAACGCCTTGTCATAGGTTTCTTTGGAATCAATGCGTATTTTTTCTACTTCTGGTGAAAATAAATCTCTTAACGATCTGAGTGCTAAAGGTAAGTCTTCATACAGTGTATTGCCGGTCTTTAATGTCGCTTTTCGATCCAGCAATTTTGACCATAAACGATGCAAAAACTGTAAATCTGATACAAGTTCTGTTTCTGTAACTCCT
>JABGUA010000183.1 GCA_018646825.1 Piscirickettsiaceae bacterium | reverse complement strand
TGATTCGTCGGCAACAGCAGGAATAGTCAGCGCCTTAGGCCGAAATTTACCTAGTGACAATTATGTTCCGTTTATCCAAACTGACGTTGCCATCAATCCTGGTAACTCGGGCGGGCCATTATTTAATATGGATGGCGAAGTCATTGGTATCAATTCGCAAATTTATAGTAGAACGGGTGGGTTTATGGGCGTGTCATTTGCCATTCCTATGGATGTCGCTATGGATGTGGTTGAACAAATTAAATCACAAGGTTATGTCAGCCGAGGTTGGCTTGGTGTCGTCATTCAGAACGTGACAAGAGAGTTAGCTGAATCATTTGGCTTAGATAAACCGCAGGGCGCTTTGGTATCTCGTGTTATGCCTGCCAGTCCAGCAGCAAAAGCAGGTATTGAAGCTGGTGATGTTATTCTTAAATTCAATGGTCATCAGATAACAACGTCTTCATCGTTACCACCTTATGTTGGCAGAACTAAAATTGGCGAATCTGTACCTGTCGTTGTGATGAGGAATAAAAAGCAGAAAAAGTTAAAAGTCGTTATTGAGAAGCTGGAAGAAGAAGCCGGTGCCGTGATCAAAACAGGTAATAAACCAGGTCGCTTGGTTGATGAGCGCTTAGCTGTAGAAGTAGCTGAATTGACGCCGCAACAACGTGAACAATATGATGTTGAGAAAGGCGGGGTTATTGTCGTGAGTGTAGAACAAGGCGCCGGAGGTAAAGCAGGTCTTCGCAGAGGTGATGTTGTCATTAGCCTGAATAACTTACAAATCACAAATGCAAAACAGTTTTTAAATATTGCAGCGGACTTACCCGAAGACGAGTCAATTCCTGTATTGGTACAACGACAGCAAGGGGCTATTTTCTTAGCACTAAAAATCGAAAAAGAATAAAAGACGGTAGCAAGAACATGACGAGGACTGTCTAAACAGGACAGGCTAGTCAATTTACCGTAAAATTAACGGATAGAGTTTATCGGCCGGTACTGTGTACCGGCCGATTTTTTTACTTAACATTTAAGGTAGTACTTATTTTTATGGATCATATCCGTAATTTCTCGATCATTGCGCACATCGATCATGGTAAATCCACCATTGCAGATCGTTTTATTCAAGTTTGTGGTGGTCTAACTGCACGTGAAATGTCATCTCAAGTACTTGATTCAATGGATATTGAACGTGAACGTGGCATTACAATTAAAGCACAATGTGTCTCTTTGGACTACAAAGCACGTAATGGCGAAACTTATCACTTAAATTTCATTGATACCCCAGGACATGTTGATTTCTCATATGAAGTCTCGCGTTCATTGGCCGCTTGTGAGGGTGCTTTGCTGGTGGTGGATGCCGCGCAAGGGGTTGAAGCACAAAGTGTTGCCAACTGTTATACCGCAATTGATTTAGATCTTGAAGTATTACCTGTCCTGAATAAAATCGATCTGCCATCAGCGGAGCCGGAACGTGTTGCACAAGAAATAGAAGATATTATCGGTGTCGATGCTATAGATGCGGTTCGATGTAGTGCTAAGACAGGTTTGGGAATTGAAGATTTACTAGAAGCTTTGGTGGAACGCGTGCCAGCACCTAAAGGTGATCCAGATGGACCTTTACAAGCCTTGATTATTGATTCTTGGTTTGACAGTTATGTCGGTGTTATTTCCCTTGTCCGCATCATGCAGGGCAGCATGAAAGCAAAAGACAAGATCAAGGTCATGTCGACAGAGCATGAATATCAGGTCGAACAAGTGGGTGTTTTTACACCCAAGCGTACCCAACGTGATGGCCTGTTTTGTGGTGAGGTCGGTTATGTCATTTCAGGTGTCAAAGACATCGACGGTGCGCCAGTAGGAGACACATTAACTAAGGCTAGTAATGGTGCCACGGAAATGCTACCCGGTTTTAAATCGGTGACACCACAAGTTTACGCAGGTATTTTCCCTGTTAGCTCAGATGATTTTGAAGCTTTACGCGAAGCCTTGGGCAAGTTGAGACTCAATGACGCCTCCTTATTTTTTGAACCAGAAAACTCACAAGCCTTAGGCTTTGGTTTTAGGTGTGGCTTTTTAGGTCTTCTCCATATGGAGATTATCCAAGAGCGATTAGAGCGTGAGTATGATATAGATTTGATTACTACTGCACCAACAGTCGTTTTTCAAGTATTAAACCGTAAAGGCGAAGAATTACAAATAGAAAACCCAGCCCTATTGCCCGATATTGGAACGATTGAAGAAATTCGTGAACCGATAGTGGCTGCGGATATCTTAGTCCCACAAGATCACTTAGGGGCGGTGATTACCTTATGTGTTGAAAAGCGCGGTGTACAAACCTCGATGCAGTATATGGGTAAACAAGTCGCACTAAGCTATGAAATCCCGATGAATGAAGTCGTCATTGATTTCTTTGATCGTTTAAAATCGGTGAGCAGAGGCTACGCGTCTTTGGATTATCACTTCGTCCGTTTTCAAACAGCGGATCTGGTCAAGCTCGATATCCTAATTAATGGTGAGCGGGTCGATGCTTTATCGATGATTGTCCATCGCGAACAAAGTATTGGCCGCGGCAGAGATCTCGTTGAAAAGATGAAAGAGCTTATTCCGCGACAAATGTTTGATATTGCCATCCAAGCTGCGATTGGAGGCCATATTATTTCACGCTCGACGGTCAAAGCAATGCGTAAAAATGTGTTAGCGAAGTGTTATGGCGGTGACGTCTCTCGTAAACGTAAATTATTAGAAAAGCAGAAAAAAGGCAAAAAACGGATGAAGTCGATAGGCAAAGTGGATGTGCCACAAGAGGCATTTTTAGCCGTTTTGCAATTATCTAAGAAGTCTTAAATGAGGAAGTTAACGTGAGTTTTCCAGCTTTAATGGTAACCCTTGTGGCGGTGACAGGGATCATATGGTTATTAGATAAATGGGTGTGGGCAGCTAATCGAGGACCACATGAGGACGAGCCCATCATCGTAGAGTATGCGAAGTCATTTTTCCCGATTATCTTAGCGGTTTTAGTTGTTCGGTCGTTTTTTATTGAGCCATTTAGGATCCCCTCAGCATCAATGGTGCCTACGCTACGCATTGGTGATTTTATTTTGGTTAATAAGTTCGACTATGGCGTCAGACTACCAGTACTAAATAATAAGATCATAAACATGGGCGCGCCGGAACGAGGTGACGTAGTTGTATTCCGTTATCCGCCGAACCCACAAATAGATTATATAAAACGCGTAGTTGGTCTACCTGGAGATCGTGTTCAATATAAAGATAAAATTGTTTATATTAATGGGCAAATGATGACGCAGGAACTTCAGCATAAAGCTGTCGACTTGTTTGGCGTTGTTGGAGCACAAGATAAAGTTTTAACAGAGCAACTAGGTGTCATGAGTCATTCTATTGCTATTGCACCTGGCAGACAACGAGCACAAGTTGATATCATTATTCCTGAAGGCGAGTATTTTGTGATGGGAGATAACCGAGATAACAGTAGTGATAGTCGCTTTTGGGGAACAGTACCTGAAGCAAATTTAGTGGGTAAGGCATTTTATATTTGGATGAGTTGGGATTGTAATGCGAGTTCGATATGTATTAACGGTGATCGTATCGGTAATTCAATTAATTAAATGGGGTACACAATGAAAAAACAACAAGCAGGTATGACTCTTATCAGTTGGGTAATAGTCCTAGGGATCATTGCTTTTTTAGCGACTTTTTTAATGCGCTTGTTTCCAATGTATCAAGAGTACTACGGTGTAGTCCAGGTCATGGAAGGGATGGAAAAAGAAATCACAGCGAATAAGCTGACCAAACAGCAAGTGAGGACATTGTTGAGTAAACGTTTTAATACCGGCTATATTTTCAGTGTTAAGGAAGACAATATTGAACTTGAACGTGGTAAAAATAATGTCCATGTCGATAAAATTATTATAGATTATGAAGTCAGAGAACCTTTTATTGCTCATGTTAGCTTAGTTGGTAGTTTTCACCTTGAGGCTGAGGCAAAACAAGCTATTAAATGAGTATGACCTCACGCCAAAAAGCATTGCTCAAACAGCTACAATATGAATTTAAAAACTTTGCTTTATTTCAACAGGCATTAACGCATCGCAGTGCTGATGTAAAAAACAATGAGCGCTTAG
>JABGUA010000136.1 GCA_018646825.1 Piscirickettsiaceae bacterium | reverse complement strand
GGCCGAAGGGAATATTACTGATCTTATGCCGCCTAGAAAAACACTGCATTCTAAATAATTTAGGTTGGGTATCGTGACGATGCAAACCTGTCTCTTCAAGGGAAGTTCAGTCGTTTGTTCAAGCTAAGCGCAGATCAATGAAGTCAAATAACACGGCATTGAAACCGCCGCTCAAATGGGCGGGCGGTAAACGTTGGTTGATTCCAAAATTAAGTAAGGTCTGGTCTAAGCATTCACAACGGCGTTTAGTTGAACCTTTTTGTGGCGGTTTATCTGTTGCGTTAGGGTTACAGCCTGAAAAAGCATTACTAAATGATGTTAATCCGGCATTAATTAATTTTTACCAGCAGTGTCAGCAAGGACTAAAACTCGATATTGCTCTTGAAAATGATGAAGCATTGTATTATCAACATCGGACATTATTTAATACGCTGAACCAACAAGAAATTGAAACACATACAGCCGCCCAATTATTCTATTATTTGAATAGAACAGGGTATAACGGTCTATGTCGCTTTAATCAATCGGGTGGCTATAACGTGCCTTTCGGGCGTTATAAAACAATTAATTATCAGCAAGATTTTTACCATTATCAACAGCAATTGAATCAATGGCAGTTTACTCAGCAAGATTTCGCTGAATTAGCGATCGAGGATGACGATTTTATCTATGCTGATCCACCTTATGACGTGCCATTTAGGCAATATTCTCAGCAAGGATTTAGTTGGGAAGATCAGGAGCGATTAGCTGTTTGGTTGGCTGAACATAAGGGGCCAGTTTTAATTTCAAATCAAGCTACAACGAGGATTAAAAAATTATATAAAGATCTTGGCTTCAAGCTGAGATATATGGATGCCCCTCGGCGTATTAGCTGTAAAGGAAATGGCCGACAAGTTGCGAAAGAAGTATTGGCATCACACGGACTTTGATACAATAGCCGATTATTTTAAAATCACGTTTTCACAGGAACACACAGCACATGTCTGAACATCCATCACAAATAAAAAAAGTCGTCCTTGCCTACTCAGGCGGCCTTGATACCTCTGTTATTTTAAAATGGTTACAAGATGTGTATGACTGCGAAGTAGTGACTTTTACAGCTGATATTGGTCAAGGCGAAGAGGTTGAACCGGCACGTGAGAAAGCCAAAGCATTAGGTATTAAAGAAATTTACGTTGAAGATTTACGCGAAGAGTTTGCCCGCGATTATGTTTTTCCGATGTTTCGTGCCAATGCTATTTATGAAGGTGAGTACTTGTTAGGAACATCAATTGCGAGGCCACTGATTGCAAAGCGTTTAATTGAAATTGCCAAAGAAACTGGTGCTGAAGCGGTTTCACACGGGGCAACAGGAAAAGGTAATGATCAAGTCCGTTTTGAATTAGGTGCGTATGCATTAAACCCCGATATTAAAGTGATTGCTCCTTGGCGTGAATGGGATCTAAACTCTCGTCAAAAATTGCTCGATTATGCTGAAAAACATGGTATTCCAGTTGAGATGAAACGAGGCAAAAAATCGCCTTATTCTATGGATGCAAATCTGCTTCATATCTCATATGAAGGTGATATTTTAGAAGACCCATGGAATGAGCCAGAGGATGATATGTGGCGCTGGACTACATCTCCTGAGATGGCGCCAGAGTCAGCAACCTATGTTGAGTTGACTTATCAACAAGGTGATATTGTCGCGATCAATGGTGAAACGATGTCACCAGCAACTGTGATGGAATACCTGAATAAAGTAGGTGGTGAAAATGGTGTTGGTCGTTTAGACATAGTTGAAAATCGTTATGTTGGAATGAAAGCGAGAGGGTGTTATGAAACTCCAGCAGGTACGATTATGTTGCCTGCACATCGAGCGATTGAGTCTTTGACTTTAGACCGGGAAGTAGCCCATTTGAAAGATGAATTAATGCCGAAATATGCGAGTTTGATTTATAACGGTTATTGGTGGTCTCCTGAGCGCGAAATGCTACAGAAAATGATTGATGCATCACAGAAAACAGTGAACGGTTTAGTTAGAATAAAGCTGTACAAAGGAAATGTAACTGTCGTGGGCCGTTCTTCAGATGAAAATAGCTTGTTTGATGAATCCATCGCTACCTTCGAAGACGATGATGGTGCTTTTAATCAACAAGATGCAGAAGGCTTTATTAAGCTAAATGCATTGAGATTAAGGATAGCAGCTAAAAACCGCTAACCAGGTCAGCTAACGTTTCCATGTTTAAGTTGAGAGAATATGGGACAAGTAGAAGATCATCAAAAGTCAGCGGAGTACATGCGTCTAGCTGTACCTTTAATGACCAAGTACGGCATAGCGATGACACCGCAGAACTATGCGGTTTGGTACGAATATGTCTCAGGTGCAAACATGCAGCTGAGTGAGACGATTGATATCGATCTAGCACAGCACGGTACATTCACCAATCAACGTACGATTGAACTCTATGATCGTTTCTTAGGCCCTGAAAAAGAAGAACTCAACTTGCTAGATCAGCGTGCTGATCTACGGCATTTATTACAAGAAATTCAAAAATTTGCACAAACAGGATCGAGTGCCGCCTCACACTCAACAGAGCAACTTGCTGAAGCCTTAGCAAAAATTCATCCTGATATGTCACGTGACCAAATTCATGTTCTTATCCAAGATGTCATGTTAGAAACCAAACAAGCGATGTCATCTAGCCAACAGCTAACGGATCGCTTAAATGCGGCGATGCTAGACATAGAAGAAATTAAGCTGGATATTGAAGACACTAAAAAAGAAGCGAAAACCGATCGTTTAACGGGACTAGCCAATCGCAAATCATTTGACGAACAAATTCAGTTAACAGTCAGTGAAGCTGAAAAAACGACACAAAACTTATCTATTATCTTTTGCGATCTGGATTTATTTAGAGAGTTAAATGCCAAACATGGCCATTTGCTGGGTGATCAAGTTTTAAAAGTAGTGGCTAATATTATAAAAGCGACAGTTAAAGGCCGCGATTTTGTTGCACGTTATGGTGGTGAAGAGTTCACAATAACGATGATGAATACTTCGCTAGAAGATGCCAAAACCATTGCTGAAACAATACGTAAAGAAATTTCTGCAAAACGAATTCAACGTAAAGACAGTAAAGAACCTTTAGGCCAAATCACTATGTCATTTGGAATAGCAAGCTATTGCAAATCAGAAGGGGCGGATAGTTTCCTCCAACGTGCAGATCGCGCTTTATATCAGTCTAAACGTAATGGGCGTAATACGACTTCGGAAGCACACCCACCGATTATTTAATCTAGCTTAAAACTATCAACCATAAAGACTTCCTCCAATGCTAATTGACCTGAACGTGGGCGGGCATCTTCTTTTTTCTTACCGACAGTAATCATCATCGTGATGATATGGTCATGGGGTAAGTCTATTATTTTGGCCACTTTGTCAAAATCGAAGCCATCCATTGGACAACTGTCATAGCCCATTTCTTTAGCCACTAACATAATGCTCATCGCAGCAATACTAGCTGAGCGAAAACATTCATCTCGCTGTGCTTGGTGATGATTAGTATAGTAATCAGCAATGGCAGGTAAAAGAAAATTTTGAACATCTTGTGGTGCATCGCGCCAGTAACGTTCAGGTTGCTTTTCCCAGGCATTTAAATCAGCACAAAGGACTAACAATAGTGAAGCATCCGTGACTTGTGCTTGTTCCCAACTGGCGGCTTTGATTTGTTGTCTTTTAGCTGTATCAACCACACGAATGAAGCGCCAATGTTGAATATTAAAGGCTGTGGGGGATAAGATGACGTGAGACATTAGTTCTTGTATCTCTGCTTCCGTCATTTCATGATCTGGATCAAAATGTTTCACAGACCGACGACTGACGATCGCTTCTTTAATATTCATAAAATCTCTTTGAATAAGGGCTATAGTTGATCTACTTTAATGTAGATATGTTGCTGTTTTTTGACATGGCTACTGTACTGAGTTGTACCATATTTTCTAATGTCTTTCTTATTGTCAATTTGACCTAATTCAAGCCAAGTTCCAGCTGGCCCAGACAGACTTGTGACAATCTGGCTTCTATTTATAACGCCGCTTTGGTTTGAAAAGGCACTGAAACGTGGATGAATATTGAGGGTGACATTGTGGTTGGGTAAAATGCGGGCAACAGCCTTAAAACCACTATTAATATTTAGGTATTCTGTTTGTGTCTGTACGGCTAAATCACCGTCATTGCGTAATACAAGGAATTGTTCAGATTGGGGGATCTCTTCGCCCATGTCGATAAAAATGGGCTTATTGGCTAGACCTTGAGCTTGGTAATATTGTTCATCATTTTTCGTGTCTTGTGTTGACCAGCGTTGAATTGAAACAGACCCTGATAAATCCCGATCATGCACGTCTATATCAGCAGAAATCTGCTGCTGTTCGACATCTTGTAGTACATCATAGGTTTTTAATACTGTCACGCGTAGCCGTTGGGGTGGCGTATCAAGCTGTTTAATCAAGGTCTTTATTTGTCTTAAATCTGAGGTGTCAGCCTTAACAATAATAAAATCATTAAACGCGCGAGCAGTGGCTTGCTCTGGCAAAAAAGCTTGAATTTCAGGGAGTACTTCAACAGCCAAACGATGGTTAAGCTGAATAGTTTCAATTTTGACATCGGCATAGGCTGAACTACTGAATAAGACTAACAGGGCAAACAGGATGTTTTTCATAAAGTTAACCGCCTTGTCATTGGATCTGGGCTGCCATATTCCCAAATTGTGTTAAATAATTTCTGTAATTGCCTACTTTCTGACACATCATCAAAGCAGACACGATCGTTATACCGCGAGGCAGTCTGGCTATATAGGAAAGCCGCATTATCAATTAATAAAAAGGTTTGTTTCAGTCCTTTATATTTTTCACTACTTATTCTAATGTGAATCGAGCTGGTCAGCTTTTGTGCTAAGGCGATTAGGCGATGTCCTTGAGCAATAGCCTGTTGGCTGTCGTGAACAATAAAGCGAGCTTGCGCTCGCGGAGTACGACGCGAAAAGGCACTGAGGCCAGCCATAACCTCTGCATGATCGAACAGCACATTATCCAATGTTGACCCAAAAAAGCAGATATTGCTTTTTGCCTGCTGAATAAGCTTTAACGCCAATTCATTAGCTTGCTCCCGACCATCGAAATGAAGGGTGGTTTCAGCGGACATTAGCAGTTGCGTGCTTGCTCAGCAGCATTACCAATATAATTGGCTGGCGTAAGTTGACGTAGCTGTACTTTTGCTTCATCAGGCAAATCCAACTCATTAATAAAGGCAGACATAATTTGTTCATTAACCCTTTGACCACGTGTTAAGTCTTTTAGTTTTTCATAAGGGTTTTCAATGCCATAACGCCGCATTACTGTTTGAATAGGTTCAGCTAATACTTCCCAATTAGTATCTAGATCAGCTAGCATGGCTTTAGGGTTGGCCTCTAATTTACTGATGCCTTTTAATGCTGAGCTATAGGCTAAGATAGCGTGTGAAAAGCCGACGCCTAGATTACGTAAGACAGTGGAATCAGTCAGATCACGCTGCCAACGAGAGATAGGTAACTTCATGGCTAAATGATCAAACATAGCATTAGCGATGCCTAAATTACCTTCGGCATTTTCAAAGTCAATCGGGTTTACTTTATGAGGCATCGTAGATGAACCAATTTCACCTTTTACTGTTTTTTGTTTGAAATAACCGATTGAAATATAACTCCAGATATCACGACAAAAATCGAGTAATACGGTGTTAAATCGGATCATAGCTTGGAATAATTCAGCCATATAATCATGCGGTTCAATTTGGGTTGTATATTGGTTCCAACGTAACCCTAAACCAGTGACGAAAGCATGTGCCATCATGGGCCAGTCAACATTAGGATAGGCAGAAAGGTGGGCATTGTAGTTCCCAACAGCACCATTCATTTTACCGAATAATAAAACGGCAGCAACGTGGGTTCTTTGTAACTCAAGGCGTTGAACTACATTGGCAATTTCTTTACCTAAGGTGGTTGGTGAGGCTGGTTGACCATGGGTACGAGACAACATAGGGGTGTCGGCATGATCATGAGCTAATTTACGGAGAGTACCGACAATGGTGTCCATTTGAGGCAAAATTACTTCTTCACGGGCTTGTTTAAGCATAATGCCGTAAGACGTATTGTTTATATCTTCAGAAGTACAGGCAAAGTGAACAAATTCACTGATCTTATTAAGTTCATCATTGGCTTCGAACTTACGTTTAATAAAGTACTCAACCGCTTTAACATCATGGTTAGTTTCACGTTCAATTGCTTTAATTTCTGCGGCATCATCAACGGAGAAATTGAGAATGAGTTTGTTGATAAAATCTTCGGCATCAGCACTCAACTTAGGTACTTCAGCAATGTCAGCATTCGCGCCGAGTAGATGCAACCAGCGCAATTCGACTTCAACCCTAGCTCGTAATAAGCCATATTCGCTAAAGAAAGGGCGTAAGGACTGCGTTTTATCAGCATAACGGCCATCAATAGGGGATATTGCGGTTAAAGGGGACAGCTCCATGAAAACTCCAGTAAATAATCAGCTAAAAACAAGCTGTAAATTATATCAGATCCCTGTTTTTGCTAAGTGAGATTGTGATATTTAAGGTAAAATAGAGTTTTTATTATCTCAACACCGGAGAAAATTGCGTGCTGAAAGCCTATCAAGATGATGTTGAACAACGCGCCCAAGAAGGTTTACCGCCGTTACCGCTAGATGCAGAACAGGTAACAGGCTTAATTGCGCTGCTTAAACAAGCTGAAAATAAAGACAGTAAACAATGTCTTGAATTATTAATTCATCGTGTACCACCCGGTGTAGATCAAGCAGCTTACGTCAAAGCAGGTTTTTTAACAGATATCGCTAAAGGCAATGTGGATTGTGCGTTCATTGATCCTATACATGCAACAGAATTACTAGGCACTATGATGGGCGGCTATAATATAGATGCCTTAATTGCATTACTAGATGTACCACAAACTGCCGATGCTGCAGAAAAAGCATTGTCTAAGACATTACTTATTTATGATGCTTATCACGATGTTGTCGAAAAAGCACAAACTAACGACCACGCGAAACGAGTAGTCGAAGCGTGGGCTAATGCTGATTGGTTTGAAGCTCGTGAGTCATTGGCAGATAAGATTACAGCCACGGTTTTTAAAGTGCCAGGCGAAACCAATACCGATGATTTATCACCGGCAACCGATGCATGGAGCCGACCTGATATCCCACTTCACGCCAAAGCGATGCTGGTCAGTAAAATGCCAGACGGCTTGACGCTAATCGAAACATTAAAGCAGAAAGGCCACCCAATAGCCTATGTTGGTGATGTTGTAGGAACCGGATCATCACGTAAATCAGCGATTAACTCTGTATTGTGGCATATGGGACATGATGTACCTTATGTTCCGAATAAGCGCCAAGGCGGTGTCATCCTCGGTGGGAATATCGCACCTATCTTTTTCAATACGGCTGAAGATTCGGGTGCCTTACCAATAGAATGCGATGTTCAATCGCTTGAAATGGGGGATGTCATTACGATTTATCCTTATGACGGTAAAATCACCAATGAAGCGGGTGATGTTTTATCAACGTTTGAACTTCGCCCGACAACCATTGCTGATGAGGTCAGAGCCGGTGGCCGGATTCCACTTATCATTGGTCGAGGCTTAACGGATAGAGCGCGTGAAACATTAAACTTACCGCCGTCAGAGGTATTTGTCCGTCCTGTAGCGCCAGATGATACTGGGAAAGGCTTTACCTTAGCGCAGAAAATGGTCGGTAAAGCATGTGGTGTTGAAGGTGTTCGTCCGGGAACTTATTGTGAGCCCAAAGTCACCACCGTTGGATCACAAGACACCACCGGTGCCATGACGCGAGATGAATTAAAAGAGTTAGCCTGTTTAGGCTTTTCAGCTGATTTAGTGATGCAATCATTTTGTCACACAGCAGCCTATCCAAAACCGGTTGATATTAAGCTACAGCACGAATTGCCAGACTTTATTAGTAATCGTGGTGGCGTGTCATTACGGCCAGGCGATGGTGTGATCCATTCTTGGTTAAACCGTATGATCTTGCCCGATACCGTTGGTACTGGTGGTGATTCACATACCCGTTTTCCAATGGGAATTAGTTTTCCTGCAGGATCTGGCTTAGTTGCCTTTGGGGCGGCATTAGGCGTCATGCCTATCGATATGCCTGAGTCAGTTTTAGTCCGTTTCAAGGGTGAAATGCAACCGGGAATTACATTACGCGATCTGGTTAATGCGATTCCTTATGTGGCAATACAAAAGGGTCTATTGACGGTTGAAAAGAAAGGTAAAAAGAATATTTTCAACGGCCGCGTATTAGAAATTGAAGGCTTACCAGATTTAAAAGTAGAGCAAGCATTTGAATTATCAGATGCATCTGCAGAACGTTCTGCCAATGGCTGTACAGTACATCTAAATAAAGAACCAGTTATTGAGTTTTTAAATTCAAACGTGGCTTTATTAGAATGGATGATCTCAGAAGGCTATGAAGATGCACGCAGTCTTCAACGTCGTATAGATGCGATGAAAGCCTGGTTAGCCAATCCAGAACTACTACAGCCTGATGCAGATGCAGACTATGCGGAAGTGATAGAAATTGATTTAGCAACCATAACAGAGCCGTTAGTGGCATGCCCAAATGATCCCGATGACATTAAACCGTTATCAGAAGTGGCCGGCGCTGAAATAGATGAAGTCTTTATCGGGTCCTGCATGACTAATATTGGACATTATCGGGCCGCAGGTAAAGTATTAGAGGGTCTAGGTAATTTACCTACAAAACTGTGGATTGCACCACCCACTAGGATGGATCAACGGCAGCTCACTGAAGAGGGAATATACAGTACCTTTGGTCGGGTAGGTGCTCGTACCGAAACGCCTGGCTGTTCTCTATGTATGGGTAATCAGGCAAGGGTGGCGGATGGTGCGACAGTCGTATCGACCTCAACGCGAAACTTCCCGAATCGTTTAGGTAATGGCGCGGATGTTTATCTTTCTTCTGCTGAGTTAGCTGCGGTAGTTGCAAGTATGGGTCGTTTACCAACACCAGCGGAATATTTAGAAAAAGTCGCCGGAATAGAACCGATGTCTGATGAAATTTATCGTTATCTTAATTTCCATGAAATTGCTGAATATAGCGCTATTGCAGATTGGGTTGAGATAATAAAATAGGGTTAACAAAAGGCTGTTTCTGACAATAGGAGCGGCCTTTTTTATTGAGTATAGCTTATGACAATACAAGCAATTCCAAATTTAAACCTCGCATTAGCCTTTATCCCCGTCATTCTCGTCGTCATCATATTACATCGCTGGTCGCTTGAAGCAGGGAATGCAGTTTATTCGGTATTTCGCATGTTGTTGCAGTTACTACTAGTTGGCTATGTGTTAGCTACTATTTTTCAAGCAGATAATGCTTGGGTTGTAATGCTGGTATTGCTGATTATGGTATCAGCTGCGAGCTGGATTGCCTTGGGTGCGAGGCAACAACATCGTTTAAGGCTCTATAAACACGCCTTTATGGCCATACTATTAGGGGGCGGGTTCATCCTAGTGTTAGTGACACAAGCGGTGATAGATTTAAACCCCTGGTTTGAACCCGAATATATGATTCCATTAGCAGGTATGATTTTCGCTAATTCAATGAATAGTATCAGTCTTGCGACTGAACGGCTATATGCCGAAACAGCAAGAAACGTACCTTATGAAAAAGCCAAAGCGATTGCTTTTCAGGCCGCGTTTATTCCGGTTGTTAATTCTTTGTTTGCAGTGGGATTAGTGAATTTACCTGGCATGATGACAGGACAAATTTTATCAGGCGTATCACCGATTGTGGCAGCACAGTATCAGATCGTGGTGATGTGCATGATTTTTGGTTCCGCTGGCCTGTCAACAGCCTATTTTTTGGTTTTTTCTAAATCTGTGATAACTCAGACCGAAGGTCATCTGTAATTGCCGTAATCTTCTTTGATTGATAAAGGAACTGCCAGTAGCGGCCACCCTTTTGATTCCAAATAATAGCAGAACGTATTCCCGCCAGTAATAGAGCTCGGATCAAATGAGCATTGCTAGTTTTTTCCAAATGGTGTTCCTCGCCATATACTTGAATAAAGGGGGTGAGGTTACTGATTGTGCGCTTATAGATATCAGCCAAGCGTGCAATGACTTGTGGATGTTCTATATTATCAAAGTACTCAATGTGCTGTGGCAACTGATCAATTTCACGGGTGAGTGAACTCATCATTGAGTCAGCCTTGGATAATTTGCGCTCTAACCTCAATAAATTGACGGCATATTGAATTTGAGTGATTTGATGCTTAGTTTTTGTTTTGACGAGTTGAATATGAAGTTGCTCTAACCCTAAGTCCAAGTGTTCCAAACCGCCATAGACTGTTTCTGTAGAATCAGCTTCCGTTACTAATAAACTATTCAGTAGTGGCAAAATTGCAGCTGGATTGGCACTGCCTTCATTAGCAATAATATGGACGAGATGGACAGCTTGCATGACGGCGGCGAGGGCAATGGTGCGGTCACGTTCTTGATCAGTGTAGCGAATCATGGATGAAGTCCTGGTGCGTCGGTCCGGACAATAATACCACCGCCTAGGCAATTATCATCTTGATAGAACACGACAGACTGCCCCGGTGTTACAGCACGCTGTTTTTCTTCAAAAGTGACAGTAAGTTCGCCGTTATCATTCACTGAGATCACACAAGCCTGGTCGTGTTGGCGGTAACGTGTCTTAGCAGTTGCCTGGCAGGGAAAGCTAGGCGCTTGGCCTGCAACCCAAGATAATTCTTCTGCGATAAGCGACTGACTATGTAACCAAGGGTGGTCACCTTGTACCACGTAGAGAATTTTGTTTTCCATATCTTTACCAGCAACAAACCAGGGCTCGCCCGTACTGTCTTTACGGCCACCGATACCTAAGCCCTGTCGCTGTCCTAGGGTGTAATACATTAAGCCATTGTGCTGGCCAATAGTTTCACCTTCAGGTGTTCGCATTTCTCCGGGCTGCGCGGGAATATACCGACTCAGGAATTCACGGAAATGGCGTTCTCCGATAAAACAAATGCCCGTACTGTCTTTTTTATCGTGTGTGATGAAGCCAGCTTGCTCAGCAATTCGGCGTACTTCAGGTTTAGGTAGTTCGCCTAAAGGAAATAAGGGACGTGAGAGCTGTGTTTGACCCAAGGTATATAAGAAATAACTTTGGTCTTTATTATGATCTAAACCTTTCAATAAGCAATAAGTGTCGCCTTGCTTTTCAACGCGGGCATAGTGACCAGTTGCAATAAGGTAGCCACCGAGCTGCATGGCATGTTCAAGAAAAGCTTTAAATTTGATTTCGCGATTACATAAGATATCTGGGTTAGGTGTTCGTCCAGCACGGTATTCGTCTAAAAAATGTTTGAACACATGATCCCAATATTCCATTGCAAAGTTGGCTTCATTGAAAGGAATACCTATCGTGTCTGCAACGGACTGGGCATCTTTGCGATCATCTTCAATCGTACATTCACTTTCATCTGCAAAATCGACCCAATTTTTCATAAAGAGGCCTTCGACATCATGGCCCTGTTGCTGGAGTAATAAAGCGGCGACAGAGGAATCAACACCGCCTGACAGGCCTACGATGACTTTGTTATCTTGAGACATAATTTAATTGTGTAATAAAGAAAGAGGGTAACGTTGACCAGCGAGATAGTCGGTTAGACAATCTGCGACCAATGGACTACGGATATCGGCTAGTCTAGCTTCAAATTCGGTTTGGCTTAGCCACAGCGCTTGATGAATATCAGCATCTAAAGCTTGATGTTCATCATGCTTAACTAAATCACCTGAAAAGCAATATCGAATATAAGTTTCACCTTGCGGCACTTGCCACCGGTAAATGCCAACAAGTGCTTGAGGTTCAAATTGCCACGCCGTTTCTTCTTGGGTTTCTCTAATCACAGCATCAATCAGACTTTCGTTGTTTTCGAGGTGGCCTGCGGGTTGGTTGAGCGTCATTTTGCCGTTGATTATTTCTTCGACGAACAGAAAGCGCTGGTTTTGCTCTATTACGGCGGCGACGGTGGTTCTGGGTGTCCAAATCATCGGAAG
>JABGUA010000117.1 GCA_018646825.1 Piscirickettsiaceae bacterium | reverse complement strand
TTGAACACTTTCGGCATTATAATTTGGTTTTTTACCACCACGTAAAATAACATGACAATCAGGGTTACCCGTTGTTGAAAAAATAGCCGAGTGGCCTTCAGGTGTTAGTGACATGAAGTGATGTGGTTTTGCGGCAGAGAGGCAGGCATCAATCGCAATTTGTAAGCCGCCGTCAGTCGCATTTTTAAAGCCAACAGGGCAGGATAGTCCTGAAGCAAGTTCACGATGGGCTTGGCTTTCTGTTGTTCTTGCACCAATAGCACCCCAAGATACGAGGTCGGAAATGTATTGTGGGCTGATGAGATCGAGGTATTCGGTCGCGGCTGGAATGCCTATTTCGGCTAAATCAATCAATAAGCTGCGAGCAAAACGTAGGCCATCATTAATCTTAAAGCTACCATCTAAATAAGGGTCATTTATAAGCCCTTTCCAACCCACAACAGATCTTGGTTTTTCAAAGTAAACACGCATAATAATATGCAAGTCATCTTTTAGCTCAGCGATTAGGGGGTGTAGTTTTGCTGCGTACTCACGTGCGGCGTCTGGATCATGGATTGAGCATGGGCCAACGATAACGACTAAGCGATCATCTTTGCCTTCTAGAATAGCTTGCGTTTGTGAGCGTGCTTTAAACACCGTTTCAGAAGCGGCATCGGTTATCGGCAATTCTAGGTGCAATTTTGCCGGCGGCAAGACTTCTTGTGTGCCGGCGATACGCAAATTATCTGTGCTATATAGCATGGAAGGTAATACTCAAGGGTAATCTAATGCGGCTATTCTACCTGTTGATAATGGTTTGATCTATGTTCTAGGTGATTGGATATATTCTTTGTAAAAATGTCGAGGACGATTGGTATGTTAAATGCTTGTTAGTTTTATTGTAAATTGAGCCGGTTTTTTAGATCGTCTATTTTAATTTTAAGTTCTTGTGTTTATGAACAGGAGTTCAATCATGTCCTTTAAAGGGAATTTGCCAAATAAAGGGAAAGCGTCTCAAATCGATGAGACGGCCAGTTTGATGAATCGGTTAGAATCAAAAATTCGTCACCTTCCAACATCTATAAATAAAAAAGTAGTGAACTCTTTTGGTTCGCCTTCATATCTTGCAAATTATTTACATTTTTTCGATTCGGAGTCGAGGCAACAGCAGGCTTTCATCCGTGATTGTTTACCATTACAAAACTTGTATTTAGAGCTATACGATAGTTTGGGAGAAGAAACTTTTGTTGGTGAATGGTTTGAAGTGAGTCAAGACTGTATCGACCAGTTTGCTTCTATTACCGAGGATGAGCAATGGATTCATACTGATCCCGTAAGGGCAGGTAAGGAGTCGCCTTTTAGAACAACGATCTCTCAAGGCTTTTTGACCTTGGCTTTGATCCCAATGTTAACGAATAGTGTTGATTCGGAGCATTCTGTTTATCCGGGTGCACGTATGGTTGTTAACTATGGTCTGAATAAAGTGCACTTCCCTTTCCCAGTAAAAGTGGGGAAGAGAATTAGGGCAAGAACACGTGTTATTAAACTTATCCCGATGAAGCGGGGTTTAGAAATTGTCAGAGAAGTGACGGTTGAAGTTGAGTCTAGTACTCGACTAGCTTGTGTAGCCGAGCCTATTGTCAGATTATATTTTTAGGGGATAACGGGAATATTGTCGAATAAATCAGCATTTAACCATAAGTGCATGGCGATACTGGCGGCATAACCTAGGGCAATTGCCCATATCCACTTCAAGTGCGCGAAGAATGTATAAATTCCTCGAGCTTGGCCCATAACAGCAACACCTGCCGCAGATCCTATGGATAATAATGAGCCACCCACACCTGCGGTCAGGGTGACAAGTAGCCATTGTCCGTGATCCATGTCTGGCATCATTGATAACACGGCAAACATAACGGGAATATTATCGATAATGGCTGATAATATGCCGACTAGAATATTGGCATTGGTCGGACCGAGATCAACATACATTAATTGTGATCCTAAAGTCAGATACCCAATAGTGCCTAAGCCGCCGACTGATAGAATAATACCGTAGAAAAACATCAAGGTATCCCACTCAGCGCGTTCGAGCTGTTGGAAGATGTTAAAAGGTTCTGCTTTTTTTTGGTTAATACCTTCAATCGACATGGCCGTTGTGCCGTCGTGGCTGACCAGTTCAATCTGGCGCGTGTCACTAATCTTGATGAAATAACCGTAAACTTTAAGAAAACCTAGCCCTGTCATCATGCCGATGACTGGGGGGAGATGTAGGAAATTATGGGCACACACCGCCATTGTGATGGTCAATAGAAACAGAAAGACGACAGTAAAAGCACCTGGTTTTAGGTTGGCTTTTTCTCCAGTGACTTCCGGGCTACCTGTGCCGACCGCCATAGACATGATGACGGCGGGAATGAGCCAGTTAACAACCGATGGCAGGAATAATGAAAAGAATTCACTAAAATGGACGAGCCCTTTTTGCCAAACCATTAGCGTTGTAATATCACCGAAGGGACTAAATGCACCACCGGCATTGGCAGCCACAACAATATTAATACAAGCAATAGAAACAAATTTAATGTTATCACCACCGACAGCCATCGCGACCGTTGCCATTAATAATGCCGTTGTTAGATTATCTGCGATCGGTGAGATTAAGAAGGCGAGTAAACCGGTTAACCAAAAAATAGTACGTAATGAGAACCCTTGATTGACAAGCCAGCTACGTAAAGCATCAAACACACCGCGTTCGCCCATTGTGTTGATGAATGTCATCGCGGCCAGAAGAAATAAGAACAATTCAGCATATTCTAATAAGTTGTGCCTGATCATGATTTCTGCAGTGTGATGATAAAATGGATCGGGGTTTTGGGCGTAAATTAACGCGATCATAGCCCAAATCAAACCAGCGGCAATCATCACCGGTTTTGACTTGCGCATATGGATTTTTTCTTCTGCGATGACTAGAACATAAGAGAAAAAGAATAAAGCTAGAGAGGCATAACCAACCCAATGTGTCGTTAAATCTAGTAGGTGTGCTTCACCAGCAGCAAATAC
>JABGUA010000216.1 GCA_018646825.1 Piscirickettsiaceae bacterium | reverse complement strand
TAGGAGCGGTAGTTCAGCTGGTTAGAATGCTGGCCTGTCACGCCGGAGGTCGCGGGTTCGAGTCCCGTCCGCTCCGCCATTATGAATAGAAAGGCGCATCGTATGCGCCTTTTTTTTTGCTTATTAAATAGCTAATGTAGGATTTTCTTTTAGGTTTCCCTTATGTTGCATTTCATTCGTGAACGAGCCCAAGGTTGGGTAGCCTGGTTTATCGTCGGCTTAATAACCATTCCCTTTGCTTTATGGGGTGTTAATTCATACATAACAGGTGACTCTGATGTGGTGGTTGCATCAGTGAATGGCGAACCAATCAAGCAAGTTGAATTTCAACGTGCTTTACAGCAGTTTCGCGATAATATGCGTCAACGAATGGGTGATAACTTCGATCCCAGCTTATTTGATAACACCGAGACCAAACAAACAATATTGGACGGCTTAATCCAACAGCGTTTGCTTTATGCTGCGAACCAGTCTTTAGGGCAGCGAGTTGATGATAGTGATATTAGTCGCGCAGTCCAACAAACTCCGGCTTTTCAAGTAGATGGTCAGTTTAATATAGAGCGTTATAAGCAATTATTATCGAGAGCGGGTTTCTCACCCTCAAGCTATGAATCCCAGTTACGAATGGATTTATTAGGACGTGAACTGACGAATAATATACAAAGTACGGCTATTGTTACCGACTATGATATTGATCGCTTGCTTGGTATTGAAAAACAAAAGCGGGAATTGGCGTATGGAATTGTAAAAGCAGCACCATTAGCGGCGACTATTGATATCAGCGATGCTGATGCAAAGGCGGTTTATGATGAACGCCAAGCACTTTATACAACACCAGAGCAAATATCTGTCGATTATATAATGCTTTCTGTCGCCGACTTGGCCGATAAGTTGATTGTTGATAATACAACGCTTGCTCAATTTTATACTGATAATCAAGACCAGTTTATGAGTGCAGAACAGCGTCGCGCTAGCCATATTCTGATTGAAGGTGATGCGGAAATAGCTTTAAAAGTTTTGGCTGCAGCGGAGTACCGCTTGGCACAAGGCGAGGCATTTGATGTCGTTGCAAAAGAATTATCGCAAGATACTGGATCGGCAAGTAGTGGTGGAGATCTTGGCTTTATGCAAGCTGGTGTTATGGGTGATGTAGCGTTTGATGAAGCCTTATTTGGTTTGGATAATGTGGGTGATATCAGTCAAATCGTTAAGACTGATTATGGACACCATTTGATTACGGTAACTGAAATTAAGGCACCTGAAGGTAAAGCTTTTGAGGATGTGAAAGGCGACGTTGAGGTCAGTTACCGTCGTCAAGAAGCTGAGCAATTATTTTTTGAACAAGCAGAATTATTGGCGGAGCTGAGCTATGAGAATCCAGATAGCCTAGATTTGGCTGCTGAAGAATTGGATTTGACGATTCAAAGTTCTGGTATGTTTACACGTGATGGTGGTGAGGGAATTGCTGCAAATAATAAATTTGTGAATGTGTCTTTTAGTGATGATGTCTTAGTTGAGGGCTTGAATAGTACTGTCATCGAGTTATCTGATACGGAATTGGTTGTTGTGCATAAAAAGAGCCACGAACGGGAAAGTCAGTTACCTTTTGATGTCGTTGCGAGCACAATTAAAGACCAGTTGAAATTAGAGCGAGCAGAGCAAAAGGCAAGCGACATGGGTCAAGACTTGTTAATTAAATTAGAAGCGGGCGAAACAGCTTCAACTTTGTTTGAAGCAGGGCAATGGCATGAGATGGTTGTTGTTGAACGTAGTCTAGCCACTGTTAATAGGGAAGTCTTAGACAAAGCCTATGCCATGAAGAAGCCTGATGGTCAACCGGTGTATCAGGGGGTCGGCTTGACGAATGGTGACTATGCCATAGTGGTATTAAAATCAGTCATTGAGGGTGATATAGCTTCAGCTTCCGAGCAGGATCGTGCTGGTTTATCTGCCTATCTTGCTAGGAATAATGGTGATAGTGAATTGAAAGCATTTTTAGTAAGTTTGGAAGCAGATGCCGATATTGAGATTTCACCAAATTATATAAAGTAAACTTTTGACTAATTTAAGTTATAAAAAAGGCGCTATCAAGCGCCTTTTTTATTGTCTATCTGTTTGGGTTTTATTTATCCCCAATACCAACAATGTTATAGCCGGCATCGACATAGGTTATTTCACCTGTAATACCTGAGGCTAAATCTGAACATAAGAAAGCAGCAACATTGCCGACTTCATGAATAGTGACATTGCGGCGTAATGGTGAATTACGTTCTCCATAGGCCAACATTTTCCCAAAGTCACCAATGCCAGCAGCGGCAAGTGTCTTGATGGGGCCCGCTGAGACGGCATTAACACGAATACCGAGTTCTCCAAGTGAATAGGCCATATAGCGGACATTGGCTTCTAAACTGGCCTTAGCAACACCCATGACATTATAGTTTTCGATGGCTTTGACAGCGCCCAGATAACTTAATGTCAGTAGCGAACCATTTCGACCAGCCATCATTTCTTTACCTGCTTTAGCTAAAGCAGCAAAACTATAAGCACTAATATCGTGAGCCATTGCGAAACCATCCCGTGTGACACTATCTACATAACTGCCCTGGAGTTGTTCTCGGGGCGCAAAGCCAACCGAGTGGACGATTGTATCTAAGCCATCCCAATGTTGACCGAGTTGCTCAAAAACAGCATCAATTTGATCATCGCTAGCTACGTCACAAGGAAAGATTAGCGCAGAATCGCTGCCGCACTGTTCTGCGATTTTCTCAACGCGAGATTTGAGCTTATCATTCTGATAGGTGAAGGCAATCTCTGCACCTTCACGTGCCATTGCTAGTGCGATACCAGCGGCAATTGAGCGTGGGCTGGCAACGCCAACAATTAATACACGTTTGCCTTGTAAGAACCCCATGGGTTGTCTCCTAAATTAGCGAATAAAACGATTAAATATAGCGTAGTTTACCTGTTTCTGATGCAGGCAGTCACCTTCTGAACTGTTTATAATGATTGCACTATTAAAAATGGGTAAAGACTATGCGACGATTTATATCGTGCTTTTACATTGTTATTCTCTGTTGCCTCACTGGTTGTGACTTGGATGCGATTAATTCGCCGTACGCCGAACAACAAGTGAAAGAGAACACGCTTTATAGTTCTTTTGCCTTGAGGCCAAAACATCTTGATCCTGCTCGATCCTATAGCTCGAATGAAGTGCAGTTCAATGGACAAATTTATGAGCCGCCGTTGCAATATCATTATTTGAAACGGCCTTATGAGTTAGAGCCATTGACGGCAACTAAGATGCCGACTGTGCATTATTTGAACGAAAGTGATGAACGGATTGCGGGCGATGATCAACAAGCCGTTGCTTATAGCGTTTATACCATTACGATTAGACCTGGTATTCAGTTTCAGCCTCACCCTGCTTTTGCTCGTGATGAGAATGGCATGCTGCTATATCACGCCTTGAATGATGACGCCTTATCTAATATTCAGACTTTGTCTGATTTTGAGCAAACTGGGTCGAGAGAGTTAGTTGCTGATGATTATGTTTATCAAATAAAGCGATTGGCTAGCCCTAAAATACATTCGCCTATTTTGGGTTTGATGAGTGACTATATTGTGGGTTTGTCTGACTATGCGGCTCAATTACGAGAGGCCGCTAGACAAGGCCAAGAGATTGATTTGCGGGCGGTGGAGTTATCAGGTGTTCGCGTGCTTGACCGTTATCGCTACGAAATTAAAGTGTTTGGTCGTTATCCACAATTGCAGTATTGGTTGGCAATGCCCTTTTTCTCTGCCGTACCTTGGGAGGCAGATGCTTTATATAAGCAACCAGGCTTGATTAAACGCAATATTACGATGGATTGGTTTCCTGTTGGTACAGGTCCATACCGTTTAACAGAAAATAATCCCAATAGCCGGATGGTTATGGAAAAGAACCCGCATTATCGAGCAGACCCTTATCCGTCAGAAGGTGAGATAGATGACGAAAAAAATGGTCTGCTAATTGATGCCGGTCAGTTGATGCCTTTCGTTGATAAGGTGGTATTTTTATTAGAGAAGGAACAAACCTCTTATTGGAATAAGTTTTTGCAAGGTTATTACGATGTGAGTGGTATTAGCTCTGATAGCTTTGAGCAGGCGATTCAAGTGGGCAGTGGTGGGGAATTTGGTCTCAGTGATGAGATGGCGAAAAAAGGTGTGGCGTTAAGAACAGCAATAGGGACGTCAACTTATTATATGGGCTTCAATATGCAAGATGAAGTCGTTGGCGGTTTGTCTGATGCTGCTAAAAAGCTTCGACAAGCTATTTCTATCGCGATTGATTATGAAGAATATATTTCTATTTTCTTGAATGGCCGTGGTATTGCGGCACAAGGGCCAATACCGCCAGGTATATTTGGTTATGAGGTTGGGAAAGCAGGGGTGAATTCCTATGTCTATCAATGGGAAGATGAGCGGCTACAAAGGCAATCTATTGAGCAGGCAAAAAGCCTATTAGTTGAGGCCGGTTATCCTGAAGGTCGTGAGGTGAAAACAGGAGAACCATTGACGTTGTATTTAGATGTACCAGCCAGTGGGCCAGAGGCGAGAGCGACATTTGATTGGTTACGCAAGCAGTTTCAGAAGCTTGGAATTCAATTGGTGGTGAGGAGTACGGACTATAACCGCTTTCAAGATAAGATGCGTAGCGGCCAGGCGCAATTATTTCAATGGGGTTGGAATGCGGATTACCCTGACCCCGAAAACTTTTTCTTTCTGCTTTATGGCCCAAATAGTAAAGCAAGTTATAGCGGTGAAAATGCAGCCAACTATAATAACCCTGAATTCGATCGCTTATTCGAACAGATGAAGGTGATGCCAAATACGGTTGAGCGGCAAGTTTTGATTAATAACATGTTGGCGATAATAAGAGAAGATTCGCCATGGATATGGGGTTATCATCCAAAACAATTTTCGCTTTATCACACCTGGAATCAGAACGTGAAGCCGAATTTGATGGCCAATAATACGATGAAATACCGTCGAATTGACGCAGAAAAACGTTTTGGACTTCAGCAAGTCTGGAATCGGCCGATACTATGGCCGTTGTTAGTCTTATTTTTAATGATCATTTTGCTAATATTGCCGGCTAGTTGGGTTTATTTCAGAAAAAACCATAAAAAAATGGTTTTAAAGTGATCCTAGTTCAATTTTTTTTAAATTGCATTGGGTAGAATTGCTCTACATTATTGAGATGCCGCTGGGCAAATAATAATAATTTAGTATTAATGAGGGTGATCGAGTGGATTTAGCTACGCTGATTGGGTTATTAGTAGCCTGGGCGTTAATCATTGCGACAATTGCGTTGGGTTCAGGTGCATTGGTGTTTATTAATGCACCTTCCCTTATGATTGTTTTTGGCGGTACGATTGCTGTTGTGATGATGCGCTTCAATTTAGGTCAATTTCTTGGTGCATTTAAAACGGCGGGTAAGGCCTTTATGCATAAAAGTGAAACAACCGAAGAGTTGATTGCTTCTGTGATCGAGCTGGCAACTGTAGCGCGTAAAGAGGGTTTGTTGGCATTAGAAGGCCGCGAAATCAATAACCCGGTTTTACAAGCAGGTATTACAATGTTGGTTGATGGCCATGAGCCTGGTGTCGTGCGCAGCTCACTCACAACAGAAATGAATGAAACGGTGGCACGTCACAGCATAGGTCAAGCCATTTTCAAAGCAATGGGTGATGCTGGCCCGGCGATGGGCATGATTGGTACATTGGTTGGTTTGGTTCAGATGTTATCAAATATGTCAGATCCTAAATCAATTGGCCCAGCGATGGCTGTGGCTTTATTGACGACGCTTTACGGTGCGATGTTAGCCAATATGTTCGCCTTACCAATATCAGATAAATTAGCTTTGCGTAGTACCGAAGAACAAATGAACAAGAATATTATTATAATGAGCGTCCTCGGTATTCAAGAAGGCCAAAACCCCAAAGTCTTAGAAGAATTACTTAAAAACTATTTGCCTGCTTCCAGACGTGATGCTGATTTGGAAGAAGCGGGTGAACCAGCCGCAGAATGAGCGACGAACCAAAACATAAATGTCCGCCGGAGGGCTTACCTGCCTATATGGGCACATTCGCAGATCTCATGTCTTTGTTAATGTGTTTCTTTGTTTTGTTGTTGTCCTTTGCCGAAATGGATGCATTGAAATATAAGATGGTCGTGAAATCTTTAGATAATGCTTTTGGTGTGCAACGTGAAGTGACTGCCAATGAGGTTCCTAAGGGAACAAGTATTATTGCTCAAGAATTTAGCCCTGGAGAGCCACGGCCTACACCGTTGAGAGAAATACGCCAAGATACGATCGATGAGACGCGTGATGCGCTAAAAGTACAAATGGACGCAGAAGCTGTGGCAAAACAAGAAGCTGACGCATTAGCGGAAGAAGCTGAGAAATTCAAAGAAGCGTTAGAAGGTGAAATTGCTGAAGGTCTCATTGACGTTGAGACACAGCTGCAACGGATTGTTATTCGGATCCGAGAAAAAGGCTCTTTTCCCTCTGGTGATGCAAGGCTTAATCGTGACTTTGTCCCTATCTTAGATAAAATTCATGATGTGTTATTGAATACTGGTGGTAAAATTGCTGTTGCTGGCCATACGGACAATGTGCCGATTAGTACACCGCGTTATCGTTCTAACTGGGAGTTATCGACATCGCGTGCGACGTCGGTTGTACATGAGTTTTTAAAAACAGGAGAGATAGAGGCGGATCGGTTTGTGTTAGAAGGTTATGCAGAAACACAACCTTTGATGCCTAATGACACGTCAAAAAACCGAGCTAAAAACAGGCGTGTTGAGATTATAGTGTTGAAATCTGCTGTGAAAGCGGAATTGACACGGTCGATTGAACAGTTAAATAAGGATTATGACTCAGTGGAAGGTCGAATCACTGATGTAGAGCGGCAATAAGGTAGCCCAAGCGTTAATTTTCATTAGCGTAGTCATGATGACATGACGGGCGTTTTTGAATAGAGAGAAGATAAGACAATTCATGCAAGCATTTACCGTAGAAAAAGGCATTGTGATTCCGTTAGATAGACCTAACGTTGATACAGATGCGATTATTCCAAAACAATTTCTAAAATCGATTCGTCGTAGTGGTTTCGGACCTAATTTATTTGATGAATGGCGCTATTTAGATTTAGGACAACCAGGTGAATCATCTGAGGGTCGCCCTTTAAATACTGACTTCGTATTGAACCAACCGCGCTATCAGGGCGGAAATATTTTACTGGCGAGAGAAAATTTTGGCTGTGGTTCAAGCCGAGAACATGCTGTTTGGGCTTTGGAAGATTTTGGTATTAGAGCAGTGATTGCGCCGAGTTTTGCTGATATTTTTTTTAATAACACCAGTAAAAATGGCATTTTAGCGATTGTATTAGCTGAAGATGTGGTTGAGGGTTTATTTCAATCTGTTTTGGCTAACCCCGGGTTTGAATTGAAGATTGATTTACCCAAGCAGCAGATTACGTTAGCCGATGGTACAACGCTTACTTTTGATGTGGATGCGTTTAAAAAAGATTGTTTGATTCGAGGCCTTGATGACATTGGCCTGACCTTACAACAGTCTGAAGAGATTACGTCATATGAACAGCGTCGCCGACAGGAAGCACCGTGGTTATTTCCAGCTGCGTAAGTTTGGTTTAGTACAATAAAATAGATAAATAAATTAAGAAGAGAGTATGACAAAAAAGATAGCCGTTTTACCGGGTGATGGCATTGGACCCGAAATTGTTGCAGAAGCCGTTAAAGTGCTTAAGGCGTTAAAAGTACAAGGTCTAGATATTACCTTAGAGTATGGTCTAATTGGCGGTGCTGCTTATGATGAGACTGGATCACCATTACCTACAGAGACAATTTCAATTTCTAAGGCTTCAGATGCAATTCTATTGGGTGCTGTTGGCGGTTATAAATGGGAATCTTTGGATATCAGTGTTCGTCCGGAAAAAGGGTTGTTAGGCATTCGAAGCGAATTGAATTTATTTGCTAATTTACGGCCGGCAATTCTATACCCACAATTGGCTGATGCTTCCACGTTAAAAGCCGAAGTTGTGGCAGGTTTAGATTTGATGATTGTCCGCGAATTAACGGGGGGAATATATTTTGGCCAGCCGCGCGGTGTCCGTACGTTAGAGAATGGTGAAAAAGAAGGTTTTAATACTTTGGTTTACCGTGAAAGTGAAGTGAACCGTATTGGTAAAGTGGCCTTTGATATTGCACGTAAACGTCAAGGTCGCCTCTGTTCAGTTGATAAAGCTAATGTTCTGGAATGCACTGAGTTATGGCGCGAGACGATGACAACGTTGGGTAATGATTATGATAATGTCACCTTGAGTCATATGTATGTTGATAATGCTGCAATGCAATTGGTTCGTGCACCTAAACAGTTTGATGTGATGGTGACGACTAATATGTTTGGCGATATTTTATCTGATTGTGCCTCGATGTTGACAGGCTCAATTGGAATGCTGCCTTCGGCTTCTTTAGATGAAGACAGTAAAGGCATGTATGAACCGATTCATGGGTCAGCACCGGATATCGCTGGGCAAAATATCGCTAACCCTTTGGCTACTATTTTGTCTGTTGCCATGATGTTACGTTATAGCTTAAATGAAGCAGCGTTAGCAGATAAAGTAGAAGCAGCAGTGAGTGTTGTGCTTGATAAAGGTTTGCGTACAGCAGATATTTATTCAGATGGCATGACGAAAGTGGGTACAGTTGAAATGGGTGACGCTGTTGTGGCGGCATTAGACTATAGTGAGTGAGCAAAACGTGAGTAAAAAAGTAGATGTGGCTGTTGTTGGTGCAACGGGTGCTGTAGGTGAAGCAATGTTGGAAATTTTGCATCAAAGGAAATTTCCCGTTGGTAAAGTGTATGCAGTAGCGAGCGCGCGCTCAGCAGGTAGTACTGTTGATTTTGGTAACCGTTCTTTATTAGTTGAAGATTTAGCAACATTTGATTTTTCAAAAGTACAGGTGGGCTTGTTTTCACCGGGTGCGAGTGTTTCAGAAAAATATGCGCCCATCGCCGCAGCGGCGGGCTGTGTCGTGATCGATAATACGTCGCAATTTCGCTATGATGATGACATTCCTTTGGTTGTACCTGAAGTGAATCCCGAGGCCATTGCTGATTATAAAAATAGAGGGATCATTGCAAACCCAAATTGTTCGACTATTCAGATGATGGTGGCATTGAAACCTATCTATGATGCCGTTGGCATTGAAAGAATTAATGTTGCCACATATCAAGCGGTATCAGGAACAGGTAAACCTGCAATGGATGAGTTGGCTAAGCAAACAGCCTCGTTATTGAATGGACGCCCAGTTGAAAACAGCGTCTATCCGAAGCAAATTGCATTTAATGTTATACCGCATATTGATGTGTTTGAAGACAATGGCTATACCAAAGAAGAAATGAAGATGGTGTGGGAAACGAAAAAAATTATGGGTGATGACACCATCGTAGTTAATCCTACAGCGGTGCGAGTTCCTGTTTTTTATGGGCATTCTGAAGCTTTACACATTGAAACGCGCGATAAGATTTCGGCAGAAGAAGCGAAAAAATTATTTATTGCATTTGATGGCATTGAGTTGATAGACAGTCATGAAGATGGTGGCTACCCAACTGCAGTTAGTGATGCATCAGGGCAAGACCCAGTCTTTGTTGGTCGCGTTCGTGAAGATATATCTCACCCTCGCGGTCTGAATTTGTGGGTGGTGGCTGATAATGTGCGCAAGGGTGCGGCATTAAATAGCGTTCAAATAGCAGAAGTATTGGTTGAAAAATATCTGTAGTCCGGCATGATGGATTATAAGAATCATTGGATAAGGGGTCTGAGGATGAAAACTAGCGTATTCACAAGCATTAGCGTGATGGGTGCTTTAGGGCTGTTAACAGCAATACCGGCGCATGCTTTGGGTCTCGGGAATATTGAATTGTCCTCTGCTCTCAATGAGCCTTTCAAGGCAGAAATTCCTGTTAATGCTGTCAGTGGTGATGAGGCTGAAACATTACAAGTTCGCCTAGCTTCCAATGATGAACAACAGTCGCGTGCAACTACGTTACTCAATGAATTGACATAAGTAGGGTTGAATGGGGCGTGTTGCTTTAGGTGTTGAATATGACGGCACCCAGTTTTCGGGTTGGCAAATTCAGAAAGAACAGAGGACAGTTCAAGGGTGTTTAACTAAAGCAATTAGTTTTGTTGCCAATCATCCTGTGAAAACGGTAGCAGCGGGTCGTACTGATTCGGGCGTGCATGCATTGCAGCAAGTGGCGCACTTTGATACAGACGCGATACGTGAACCACATAATTGGATCCTCGGTTTAAATACAAACTTGCCTTCAGACATGAATGTCGTATGGGCAAAGACGGTTGATGAGACTTTTAGCGCCAGATTTTCTGCAGTAAAACGCGCTTATCGATATATTATTCTAAACCGCGTCAGCCGTTCATCGGTGAATGCGAACAGGATGTGGTGGTATTTTCAGAAGTTGGACGTCGACTTGATGCAGGCGGCAGCAGATTTATTGGTTGGTCACCATGATTTTTCTGCGTTTCGGGCAAAAGAATGTCAGGCTAAAAGCCCATTTAAAACAATGGAATCTATTACGGTATCTGTACGAGGGGATTGCATTGCGATTGATGTGATAGGCCAATCTTTTTTACACCATATGGTCCGAAATATTGTCGGTGTTTTGGTGCTGATAGGTGAGGGTAAAAGGCCAGTTTATTGGGCGTCAGAAGTGTTGGAAAGTGGTGACCGGGCTCATGGTGGCATCACATCGCCACCAGAAGGATTATATTTCGTAGATGTTCAATATCCTGACCACTATGAAATTCCCACAGTGTCGACTTTTCCGGTGGTCTGGTAGAGTAGATAGATAACTTTTCTTCTCAGACAATATCCATGAGAACACGTGTAAAAATTTGTGGTATCACACGGCCCCAAGATGCTGAATTTATTGCTGAAATGGGTGCGGATGCCATTGGGCTTGTGTTTTATTCTGCTAGCCCAAGAGCTGTGACGGTTGCGCAAGCGGGTCAAATTGTGGCGAGTTTGCCGCCATTCGTCAGTGTTGTTGCGTTATTTGTTAATGCGGCTGTTTCCGAAGTGGAAGCCTGTTTAGCGTCGTTACCAGTAGATATTCTGCAGTTTCATGGTGATGAGAGTCCAGATTATTGCGTCCAGTTTGGCTTGCCGTATATGAAGGCAATTCGAATGAGAGAAGACACAGACTTGAAGGAATTAGCTAAGCAATATCACCATGCGTCCGCTTTGTTATTAGATAGTTATCAAGCGGGTGTGCCGGGGGGAACGGGACGGGTATTTGATTGGTCTATGATAGATACAATTGATAAGCCGATTATTTTAGCAGGTGGTTTGACTGTAGATAATGTAGCAAGTGCAATAAAACAGGTACAACCTTATGCTGTGGATGTGAGTGGCGGGGTTGAGGGCGACAAGGGCATTAAAGAAAAGACAATGATAGAAGCTTTTATGCAAGAGGTGAGTAATGGCTAAGCAAATGGAAGAAGACAACTACTACGATAACTACCCTGATGACCGAGGACATTTTGGTCCTTATGGTGGTCGTTTTGTTGGTGAGACGTTAATGTCAGCAATATACGCTTTGGAAGAAGCGTATAACTTATATAAAAATGATCCTGAGTTTCAAGCTGAAATTGATAGAGATTTAGCTGACTTTGTTGGCCGCCCATCCCCCGTCTATTTTGCTGAGAATTGGACCAATAGAATTGGTGGTGCCAAGATTTATTTAAAGCGCGAAGATTTAAATCATACCGGTGCACATAAGATTAATAATACGATTGGCCAAGCTTTGTTGGCTAAACGTATGGGCAAAAAACGTATCATTGCAGAAACAGGCGCGGGCCAACATGGCGTCGCGAGCGCAACAGTTGCTGCTCGTCTAGGTATGGAATGTATCGTTTATATGGGTGCAGAGGACGTTAAACGTCAGGCCCAAAATGTCTATCGGATGAAGTTGTTAGGCGCCGAAGTGGTGCCGGTCGAATCCGGGTCTAAGACGCTTAAAGATGCTTTAAACGAAGCGTTACGTGATTGGGTAACGAATGTTGATGAAACATTTTATATTATTGGTACGGTGGCTGGACCACATCCTTACCCTGCGATGGTACGTGATTTTCAAGCAGTCATTGGACGTGAGGCACGTCAGCAAATGCTCGATAATACTGGGAAATTGCCCGATGCTTTGGTCGCCTGTATTGGTGGTGGCTCAAATGCGATTGGTTTATTTCACCCATTTATTAATGATAAAGCAGTGGCGATGTATGGGGTTGAGGGCGCTGGCCATGGGATAGAGACTGGACAACATTCTGCCGCATTGTGTGCGGGGACTGCCGGTGTACTGCATGGGAATAGGACTTACTTAATCCAAGATGAGCGCGGTCAAATCACAGAAACACATTCCATTTCTGCAGGTTTAGACTATCCGGGTGTCGGACCTGAACATGCTTGGTTAAAAGATATCGGCCGTGCTAATTATGTGTCGGTGACAGATGATGAAGCATTGCAAGCTTTCCATGACTTGACGCGTTCTGAAGGTATTATTCCTGCGCTAGAAACAAGTCATGCATTGGCTTATGCGAGTAAATTAGCAGCGACGATGACACCTGAACAGTCTATTTTGATCAATTTGTCAGGTCGAGGTGATAAAGATATGCATACAGTGGCATCATTAGCCGGTTTGAAAGTTTAAAGGGTTGGAAATAAAAAAGATGAGTCGTATTAGTCAATGCTTTGAGCAATTGAAAGCCGATGGGCAAACAGCGTTAATTCCATATATTACTGCCGGTGATCCAGAACCTTTGGTGACGGTGCCGATGTTACATGCTTTAGTTGAATCAGGTGCTAACTTGTTGGAGTTAGGAATACCATTTTCTGATCCAATGGCAGATGGCCCTGTTATTCAAAAAGCCTGTGAAAGGGCATTAAAGAATGATGTGTCTCTAAAGCGTGTTTTAGAAATGGTCGCGCAATTTAGAGAAAAAGATACTGAAACGCCGATTATTTTAATGGGTTATGCTAATCCATTAGAAGCTATGGGGTACACCGAATTTGCCCAAACGGCACAAAAAGCCGGTGTTGATGGTATCTTGACTGTGGATATGCCACCAGAAGAATCGGATACTTTTATGCCGGCAATGGAAGCACATGGCATTGACACTATTTTCTTAGTGGCACCAACAACGACAGAAGCAAGAATGGCCAAGATCGCCAAACATGCAAAAGGATTTGTTTACTATGTCTCCTTGAAAGGGGTGACAGGGTCAGCCATGATCGATGTGTCACAGTTAGGTGAAAAACTGGCCTTATTAAGAAAACATACCGATTTACCGCTGGGTGTT
>JABGUA010000220.1 GCA_018646825.1 Piscirickettsiaceae bacterium | reverse complement strand
CCCTCGCCGAACAGAAAAAAACACGCCGTAAACTAGGGAAAACATTAGTTGACCTTGGCTATATTGAAGAAACAATGCTCCTTAAGCTTATTTCAGAGCAACTCGGCATTGAATATATCAGCCTCAAACAATATCCGATCAGGGCTGTCATGTCCGAAACACATCCTTGCCCAGCACAACCGCCACTCGACCATTTTGAAATTAGTTATGCTAAAGCAGGACTGACTTGTTTAGCTTCTTCCATCACCATCAAAGCCTGTGCCGATGCCGCATGCACAACGCTTATCACTGATAATGTCGATATTACACTGTCACCAAACACGGGATGGACAAGCAACCCTATTACCATTGCTAATGGTCAAGCGACGCTAGATTTAAATCACCCAACTGCTGGCAATTTGCCATTGGACATCACAGCAAGTTCAATCACACCAACAAACGCCTTAACTTGCTTAGCTGACAACAGTCTCGACCCCAGCTGTAGTCTCACCGTCTCAGAAACTGGCTTTGTATTTGATGTCCCAACATTAACGGCTTGTAAAGCCTCTGCTGACGTCACTATCAAAGCCGTTAAACAAGGTAGCAATACAACGCAGTGCGTGAGCGCCTTAACAGGCAGCAAAACTCTGTCCTTTTGGTCCGAATATGATATTCCTGCAAGCGGACAAAACAAAATCATCATCAACGGAACAGATATTGCGACCAACAGTGCTGGCAGCAATATTGACTTAACCTTTAATATCAATGGCGAAGCACAATTTACCGCACAATATGATGATGCTGGACGACTAAACCTAAACGCGACTTATGATGATGGTAACGGCCTCTCGATGACAGGAACAGATACTTTTACCAGCATTCCAGTAACAGTCACTAGTTATAGTGATGATAGTGGTGCAGCCTGTGCAAGCCAAAATGCCAGCTGTAGTATCTTTAAAAAGGCCGGCGAATCATTTGAACTTAAAGTTAAAGCGGCTTGCTGGACCCATGATGGTGATACCGATTATACCGATAACCCGGTAACACCGAATTTTGTACTCGCTAGCATAGGAATGAACCATTCGATACTAGCACCGGTGACTGGCGTCAATGGACAAATAACCACAAACAGCCTCAACTTTACCCCCTCAGATAGCGGTCTACATACACTTCAACAAACTATCTCTGAGGTAGGTGTCTTCGAATTTTATTTAACTCTACCAAGCTATCTTGGCGAAACATTAAGCAGTACTAAAAGCCCGGCTATTGGCCGTTTCACACCTGATCATTTTGAAACCACGACTGGGAGCAATGGTAATTTCGGCAATGGTGCCTGTACAGGCTCCGGTTTTAGCTATAGCGGCCAAAGCTTTAGCTACCAATCAAACCCGCAATTGATAGTCACTGCCTTTAATGCCGCTACTCCGGCAGCCATCACACATAATTACCAAGGTGACTTTGCTAAACTCAACGATACTGACTTCACCGTCACTACGCCTTTAACCGATTCGACACAATTAGGCAGCGGATGGCGTGACACTGGTTGGACTAAATTGGCAAGCGGCAACGGCCTCTCTCACCGATAATAATAATGGATCGTTAACCTTCACTTTTGGTAATGACAGCTATACCTATCTACACGAAGCCAACAGCCAGGTTAACCCATTTAACAACGCCGTAGACCTGACATTTACACGTGTCCGAGATAGCGATAACATTAATGCATCAACATTGCCATATACGCTTAAACCGACTGGAGAAACCATCCGTTTCGGCCGAATCGCACTCGACAGTGCCCATGGTTCAGAGCTCGCACCATTAACGGTCGGATTAAGAACAGAGTTTTTTAGTGGCTCTGGTTGGTTACCGAATACGTCAGATCAATGTACATCGCTGTCTTTAATCAACCAAATTAGATTGATGACTAACGGAGGAAGTTTCCAAACGGGAAACACCACAATGTTCATTCAAAATGGGATGACTAACGCAATCTTAGCTAATCCCATCATCGGTGGCAGCGGATCGCTAACGCTCACTGCACCAGGGCAAGATAATCAAGGCTATATCGACATCAGAACTAATATATCAACAACCCACCCATGGTTGTTGGGTGACTACGATAATAGCGGTATATATAACGATGAAGCCCAAAGTCGAGCAAGCTTCGGTTTATTCAGAGGCGACGATAAGATTATCTTCCGCCGCGAACGCTTCTAATAAACAAGCCGACGCCAATCTTAAAGCAGCAATAAACTCTGCTTTACCGCTAAAACCTAAAGCCCGCACTACCTCCACAATCGAGTTTAACTGTAACACCCGCATAACCAATAATTGCTGATGCTCTAACGACAAGCGAAAAAAAGCATCACTATTGAGTGCTGAACTAACACTGGTTCGAATAGCCACCTGGCATGATTCATAAGTTGCATTCGCATAAGCGAAACGCATTATTTCCTGCTTATCTGATTCGGATAACACGCTAGGCTCACGATCACATTGGGCCGAAATTGCTAATACAGTGTCAATATCGAGCTGGTTGAATTGCATTGTTAATAAATCAGGCCATTGCTGCCTAAATTGTCGCTTCGCCGTATCAAGTAATAGCGCACCATCGACAGAACAAGAATGTAATAAAGTCACCGCATATTGACCACTCACTTCATCACGTTGCGTACCCAACCTAATTATAGAAAAGCCACTGTCGCGCCAAAATGACATCACATCCAAATCAGCAGCAAAACTGGTTCCAACCATATCAACCTCGCCATCTTTAGCTATATTTAACACCTTTGTCATCAAAGCCTTTGCGAAGCCGCGCCGTTGCAAAACAGGATGAACAGCAATCCGCAACACCCGCTGATACCTAAGACTTCCTGCCAACGGAATACCCATGTGAGCCAATAAAGACTGCGGTAATAAATGACCTTTTAAACGGCGTTCGCCCCGATAAATAGCCTCTGACAGAGCAGGTGCCAAAGCACCTTCATCAACGAGCCAAGCACTTGCCACAATATGCTCGTTATATCTCACTATATAAAGATTAATATCTTCACTATTCAGCAATAGTTGCAAATCAGACGGTTTGGTTCGGTAATGAGCCAACACCATCAAACCAAACAACTGCTTCAAATGAACTTCATTGCCTAATAATGCTTTTTTATCAACTAGCTCAATCGAACACTGCACTAATTCAACACCCAATACTAAGCGATCTTCAACCGGTTCAGCATCCAATAATAAAGCGTCAAAACTAAAGGCTTCTAAGGCGTCATCACTCCGCCAGCGGACAGGTTCAAGCATGTGACAATCTCGCCAACCTGGCGCTTGCACATCAAGCAAAGACTGAAATCGAACTGCAAACCCGCGACCTGTCCCTTCATAGCCATGCAAGGTCGTTGCAAATACAATCCGGCTGTACTGATGTAACAGCTTAGCTAACATTGGGCTCGGAATGACAGCCGCTTCATCTACCAATAGCAAATCCGCTTTATAGTCACCGGCTAGTAAAGTATCTGGTGCTACAAAACGTAACTCAGCTCCCTCAAACTGAATTAAGCCCGCAGAATGCTCAGTAACTTGTAATGATAAAGCTGCATGTCTAAAAACCGCCTCCGTAGCAGATAAACTGGGTGCCGTAACAATAATTTTTCGCTGACTACCCCTCAATAATTGTGCCGCAGCGATGCCTAACACTGCAGATTTTCCTCGACCTCGATCTGCCGACAGGACTAATGGTCGTCTGCGATGGCCTTCTACCACTTTTAATATCGCTTTGATCGCTTGCTCTTGGTCAGACGTTTGATAATCACTAGCGTATTGAGCCCGGTCAGGTGCAGTTAATTCAGGTAATATTTGGTTCTGATCGACACAATGAAAATCCGAATACTGTCCAGAAAACTGTGCTACAACACGCCGAAAGCGTTGCGAATACGGGCGAACATCTTCAACGGCTAACCAAAGAATAAACACACCGCCAGCATTGAGCGTGCCCACACTCTGACCAAAACTATCAGGATGAAAAGCCAAACGGCCATCAAAGACAACAGCATCAAACTCTTGTCCCAAACATCTCTTCGCCTGCTTTATGTTAGTCGTCTGGAAATCGGCAACAGGTTCATCTGATAAAAACAGTAAATGACGACGATTAAAATCTACGAGCAATTGAGACGTCGAAGACTCGCACCAAGCTCGATCACCAAATAAAACCACACATTGCCGTTGTTGCATCAGAAGAGACGGTTAATAATGTGGTGGTGGTGGCTCTTTCGATTCACCAGGCGTATTGTCAGTTTGCAATGTTTTAACCTGAACACGCACCGCATCTAAGGCTGATTCTAGCCGCATAATTTGCTGCTGCTGATCAGTGACGACTTGATTTAAGTCTTCCAACAAACCATCTTGAAAAGACAGTTTGGTTTGCAAATCAATAATCGCGTTATCTAACTCACTCATTCATCATCCTCATAAGAGAGTGCTGGCGCTAACCAACGTTCAGCTTCAGCGATTGTCCACCCCTTACGCTCAGCATAATCCTCGACCTGATCTCGGTCAATCTTACCCAAACCAAAGTAACGTGACTCTGGATGTGAAAAGTAAAAACCACTAACCGCTGCTGTCGGTAACATCGCAAAGTTCTCAGTAATCGTCATCCCCGCATTTTGCTCTGGTTTTAACAAATCCCATAACAATGCTTTTTCCGTATGATCTGGACAAGCGGGATAACCGGGTGCAGGACGAACACCTTGATACGCCTCATCAATCAACGCAGCATTATCTAAGGCCTCATCAGGTACATAACCCCAATAGTCACGCCGTACTAATTCATGCAAACGCTCTGCAAAAGCTTCAGCCAAACGATCCGCTAGCGCTTTTAACATAATACTCTGATAATCATCATGATCCGCTTCAAAACGGGCAACATGTTCATCAATACCTATCCCGGCCGTGACGGCAAACGCGCCAATATAATCTGAAACGCCGCTGTCAATCGGTGCAATAAAATCAGCTAACGCCGCATTAGGACGCCCTGGCGGACGCTCTGTTTGTTGTCGTAGACTATGTAATGTCATCAATTCACTAGTACGTTTATCACATTGATAAAGCACCATATCATCATCACCGATGCTATTAGCAGGAAAAAAACCAAAGACAGCACGAGCCGACAACCATTTTTCATCGACAATCTGTTGCAACATGGCTTTCGCATCCGCAAATAATGCTGTCGCCTGTTCGCCCACAACCTCATCAGTTAAAATACGTGGATATTTACCTGCCAATTCCCAAGATTGAAAAAAAGGCGTCCAATCTATTCGTTCAACGAGATCGGATAAAGGATAATTATCTAAGGTCTGCACACCCAACTGTTTTGGTATCGTCGGCTTATAATCAGCCCAATCTATTTGGGTCTTATTAGCCCGTGCGTCGGCCAAACGTAGTTGACGTCGCCGACTTTGGCGTCCTTTATGACGTGCCCGCTTATCGGCATAATCTTGTTTTACACTTGCCACAAAATCATCGCGGTGCTCATGGCTAACCAGCTTTTGTGCCACGCCAACAGCCCGAGAAGCATCTTTCACATAGACCGAACAACCATGGTAATTTTGTTCAATCTTCACTGCGGTATGAATCAATGAAGTCGTTGCACCGCCAATCATCATCGGAATCTCAAATCCTAAACGTTCCATTTCCTTCGCAACATGAACCATCTCATCTAACGAGGGCGTAATTAGACCGGACAAACCAATAATATCGACATTCTCTGCTCGCGCTGTTTCTAAAATAGTCGCTGCAGATACCATCACACCTAAATCAATGATCTCAAAATTATTACATTGCAACACCACACCCACAATATTTTTACCAATATCATGCACATCACCTTTCACGGTCGCCATCAAAATTTTGCCATTGTTCCGGGCTTTATCGCCAGCCGCTTTGCCTTCTTCAATATAAGGCATCAAATGGGCAACGGCTTTTTTCATTACACGTGCAGATTTCACCACTTGTGGCAAAAACATCTTACCGGCACCAAATAAATCACCAACGACATTCATACCGTCCATCAAAGGACCTTCAATCACATGCAACGGCAAGGTGGCGGCCAAACGGGCCTCTTCGGTATCATCTTCAATAAAGTCTGTAATCCCCTTTACCAAAGCATGTTCTAAACGCTTTTCAACTGGCCAATCACGCCAGGCTAAATCAACCTGTTTTTCAACTGTTTTACCATCACCTCGATAACGTTCTGCAATATCTAATAGCCGCTCAGTTGCATCATCACGGCGATTTAACACTACATCTTCAACACGCTCACGTAATTCATCAGACAGATCATCATAAATCGCTAATTGACCCGCATTGACAATACCCATATCCATGCCAGCTTGAATCGCATGGTATAAAAATACCGCGTGAATAGCTTCACGAATCGGGTTATTACCACGGAATGAAAACGACACATTACTGACACCGCCACTAATTAAAGCATGCGGCAAAGTGCGTTTAATCTCACGCGTGGCTTCAATAAAATCAACGGCATAATTATTATGCTCATCAATCCCAGTAGCAATGGCAAAAATATTAGGATCAAAAATAATATCTTCTGGCGGGAAACCAACTTGTTCCGTTAATAATGCATAAGAACGTGTACAAATATCGAGCTTGCGCTGTTGGGTGTCGGCCTGGCCTTGTTCATCAAAGGCCATGACAATAACGGCCGCGCCGTAACGCCGGACTAATTTTGCCTGATTAATAAAAGCCGCTTCACCCTCTTTCATACTAATAGAATTAACAATGCCTTTACCTTGAATGCATTTTAAACCCGCCTCGATCACTTCCCATTTTGAAGAGTCAATCATGATTGGCACGCGACTAATATCAGGCTCAGCAGCAATCAAATTCAAAAAGGTCACCATTGCCTCTTTAGAATCCAACATACCCTCATCCATATTAATATCGATGATCTGGGCGCCACTCTCCACTTGTTGACGCGCCACATCTAAAGCAGTATCAAAATCCCCTTCCTTAATTAAACGTGCAAACCGTGCCGAACCAGTAACATTAGTTCGTTCACCCACATTGACAAATAAATCATCCGGCTTAATTGAGAAGGGTTCTAAACCGCTTAATAAACAATGATGTTGGTTCACCGGCAAAGTTCTGGGTGCAATGCCTGCCACAGCCTCTGCTATCGCTTTGATATGAGTTGGTGTTGTGCCACAACAGCCACCGACAATATTTAAAAAACCGTGTTGTGCCCATTCTTTAATCTGGCCAGCCATCATTTCAGGGCTTTCATCATATTCACCGAACTCGTTCGGCAAACCTGCATTAGGATGCGCACTGACATGGCAGGTGGCGACTTGCGATAACGCCTCAACATATTGTCTCAATTGCGCTGCACCCAAAGCACAGTTCAACCCAATACTCACCGGATTAACATGAGACAAAGCGGCCCAAAAAGCTTCGGTAGTCTGCCCCGACAATGTACGGCCACTGGCATCGGTAATCGTGCCAGAAATCATCACCGGCAATTCAACTTCATGCTGTTCAAAATACTGCTGAATCGCAAACAAAGCCGCCTTGGCATTTAAAGTATCGAAGATCGTTTCAACTAACAGAAAATCAGTACCACCATCAACCAAGCCAGCAATCGACTCTAAATAAGCCCTGACTAATTCATCAAAACTCACATTCCTAAAACCCGGATTATTCACATCAGGTGAAATACTGGCTGTTCTATTCGTCGGCCCTAATACACCGGCAACAAAACGCGGCTTATCCGGCGACGTAATCGTAAATTCATCAGCTACAGAACGTGCTAATTTAGCTGAAGCATAATTTAACTCATAAGCCAATGCTTCTAGCTGATAATCTGCCATCGCAATAGCAGTGCCATTGAACGTATTGGTTTCAACGATATCAGCACCAGCGGCGAAATTAGCGCGGTGAATATCGCTAATAATCTTCGGCTGAGTAATCGACAATAAATCATTATTGCCTTTTAAATCACACGGGTGATCAATAAAGCGCTCACCACGAAAGTCCTTTTCATCAAGTTGATAGGTCTGGATCATCGTCCCCATCGCACCATCTAAAACAAAAATACGCTGTTGTAATAACTGCTTAAAGGCGTGAGTTGATAGTGACAAAAGATAGGATCCTAAAATTGAAAGGCAGCACATCTTGAAATGATGTTAACTATCAATTATATCAGATGATGAGCCGTATTCAGGAGACAAAAATAAAAGCCTAATTTACCTCTTCCATCACCTCAAAACATAGATCATAATCAAGTCGACACAGCACATAACCCAATTCAAGGACATCACTGCTTATGATCAAAAAGACTATCTCAGGGAAAAGGCTCTTTGTCTTAGACACCAACGTACTGATGCATGATCCAACCGCTTTATTTCGTTTCGATGAACATGATATTTTCTTACCCATGGTCGTTTTAGAAGAGCTAGACCGGGGCAAAAAAGGCCTATCCGAAGTCTCTCGCAATGTCAGACAAGTGAGTCGTTTTCTTGATGATTTAATGTTACAAGCCACACCCTCAGAGATGATGTCATCTGGGCTGCCCCTGCCTAGTACTCACAACCAAGATGAACAACATAAAGCAACAGGAAAGCTGTTCTTCCAAACCACCGAAATCGAACATGCTTTACCCAAAGACCTTCCGGGGTTGCTCGCAGATAATGCCATTTTAGCCATTGCAATTGGCTTACAAGAAACCCAACCAGACACCACTGTCACGTTGGTATCAAAAGACATTAATCTCCGTATTAAAGCCTCTATCCTTGGTATCCACGCTGAGGATTACTACAATGACAAAGTACTTGATGACGTTGACTTACTCTATCTAGGTTCAGATGAACTCGCTACTGATTTTTGGGCAAACCTCAAAGAGCTAGAATCATGGAGCCATGAAGGCCAAACTTTCTATAAAGTGACCGGCGACATTGTTAAAGACTGGTACCCCAATCAATTAATCTATTCACCAGGTGAAAACGACAACATTGAAGCTGTCGTTCGTAATCACAATGGCAACACCGCCGATATCGAAATTCTCAACGATTTTCGTAAAGAGAATCATGCTGTATGGGGTATCAATGCCAGAAACCGCGAACAAAACTTCGCACTGAATTTACTCATGGACCCCAACGTCGACTTTGTCTCTCTCCTTGGACAAGCCGGCACAGGTAAAACACTACTCACCCTCGCTGCGGCATTGGCCCAAACAACGGAACATAAACAGTACGTCGAAATTATCATGACCCGTGTAACCGTTCCCGTCGGTGAAGATATTGGCTTTTTACCCGGCACTGAAGAAGAAAAAATGACGCCTTGGATGGGTGCGCTTATGGATAATTTAGAAGTCCTAAACCAAACTGACGAAGGTGATTGGGGCCGCCAAGCCACCAATGACTTACTCCATCGCTGGATAAAAATACGCTCATTAAACTTTATGCGTGGTCGTACTTTCCTCAATCGCTTTATCATTATTGATGAAGCGCAAAATTTAACATCAAAGCAAATGAAAACCTTGATTACCCGGGCAGGCCCTGGAACCAAAATTGTCTGTCTAGGTAACATTGCTCAAATCGACACCCCCTATCTTAGTGAAACGACATCTGGCCTGACTTATGTCGTGGACAGGTTTAAGGAATGGCCTCACAGTGGCCATATCACCCTACTAAGAGGAGAACGTTCACGTCTCGCAGACTATGCCTCGGAACACCTTTAAATCTGTCATAATAGTGCAATAACATCCATTTTAGCGGTATGATAACTACCGAAAAGAGTCAGGAGACGTTGCCATGGTTTTAATACAAAATCATAATGAAGAAAGGCGCGAACACTTTCGCATTAATGACAGCTTATTTATTCAATATAAAGTCATCGACCAAGAGACTGCCGAGCAACTTGGTCAACAACTTATTAATATTGAACATGGTGAAACGAATCAGCATCAAGTTCAGCTTCTCTCATTACAAACCGCCTTTACCTTAGTTACAGATCAAATAAATCATTACGACCGCGAAGTGGCTCGAGCACTCCGTCTCCTCAATGAAAAAATCAATCTCATTGAGCGGAGCATTAATAAACCT
>JABGUA010000118.1 GCA_018646825.1 Piscirickettsiaceae bacterium | reverse complement strand
ATTATTACTATCGCTATGTCTAGCGTTGTCGTTGTCGACAGCGGCATTCGCTGTTGAAAAAATCGATATCAACACTGCGACACAATCACAGTTGGAAACACTTAATGGCGTTGGCGCATCCACAACGGTGGCGATCATTCATTATCGTGATCAGCACGGTGCCTATAAAAGTGTTGAAGACTTGGTTAATGTAAAAGGGATTGGCGATAAAAAGTTAGCCAAATTAAATCAGTACTTAACCGCAACGCAACCAAAAAAATTGGATTAAACTACAATATGAAGGGCATAGTGATTATCACTATGCCCTTTTTTATGTCTCTTCGTTAATAGTTAAAGCAGTTTCTAAAGCAGACTTTAATTCTGCTTTCTGACTTAAACTAAGTGGCTTTCCTGTCATTGAAGTAACAAAAAATACGTCTTCTACCTGATCGACTAATGTAATCAATTTTGCATTAATTAAATGAATACTACATTGAATAAAAACATCAGCAACTGTAGAAATCAGCCCGGGTCGGTCATGGGTGTATAGTTCTAGAATAGTATGTTTATTTTGTTCACTTGCTTGAAAATTGATAACGGGTGCCGTCTCGAACAAAGTCATTTTACGTGGTGTATGCTTAGGACAGTAGGCATCAATATGATCGAGGTCGATTAGCTGTTGACTAATACTATTAATGATTTCATCGTTGTGACGTTCCGGCCCATTAACGATATAAGTATTGAGTAAGTCACCATTAGAAGCGGTATTAATTTTAGCATCTAGAATATTGAGTTGTAATTGCTCTATTGCGACAGCTATAGCAGCAAAGACACAAGGTTGGTCTTTAGTTAGAATGAAGATTTCTTTAGTACCATCATCATCATAGGAACGGACTTTAATTAACGTATCTGTGTCAGGTTGCTGGAGACGTTGTTTTGTCTGTCTGACAATATCTTCAACGCTATGACGTAAGAAATAATCATCATCATAAGGCTGCCATAAATCTGTAATGTCCTGTTCTGACCACGTGGAGTCTGACATAGCTTTTAAAGCAAGTTGACGTTGCTGTAGGCTTTTTTCTTGGGTATTTTTAGCGATATCATCATTGTGCTCTATCCACTGCCGCGTCATTTGGTAAAGCTGACGCAATAAAGAGTCACGCCATCCATTCCATAGGTTTTCATTGGTGGCACGAATATCAGCGACGGTGAGTAAATAGAGATAGTTTAAGCGGTTAACCGTTTGTACTGTTCGAGCAAATTTTCTGATCACATCTGGATCATGGATATCATAACGTTGTGCCGTCGCTGACATAGACAAGTGATGGCGAACAAGAAAAGCCACAATATCGGTATCAAAAGTACTCAGACTATGTTGTTCACAAAAAGCAGTTGCATCAACGACCCCCAGCTTGCTGTGGTCACCACCTCGTCCTTTAGCAATGTCATGAAATAGTCCAGCAATATAAAGTAGTTCAGGCTTAGGTAATTGATAAAACACATCAGAGCATAATGGGAATTCTTCCTTGTATTCCTCACAAGAAAAACGACGCAAATTGCGAACGAGGAATAAGGTATGCTCATCAACGGTATAGGTATGAAATAAATCATGTTGCATTTGGCCAACAATGACACCGAACATCGGCAAATAAGCACCTAAAACACCTAATTTATTCATTCTTCGAAATTCGTGGCTAATGCTTGATGTCTGACGAATAATTTCCATAAACAGACTACGGCTTTGAATATCAGCACGAAATCTATCGTTTATTAAATGTAAATGGGCGTGGAGTTGTCGAATTGTATTGGCACGAACCCCCTTAATTTCGGAATGTTGCTGCAAAATTAAAAACAGTTCCAACATGGCATAGGGACGAAAAGCAAAAATGCCTGAATTTAAGGTTTCTAAGTAACCGTTATGAACTTGGAATCGGCGATTAATCGGCGTGATATGCTTTGGCTGTTCTGCCAAAATAATGTTTTCTTCAAACAGTTGAGCCAGTAACTCATTCATTTGCTCTACATGTCGAGCGCAAAGGTAATAGGCCTTCATGAAATGTTCAACAGCCAGTCGCTTATCATCATCCTGATAGCCCAACTGAACGGCAATTTCACGTTGAAAGTCGATCATTAATTTTTCTTGTTTACGGCCAGCTAACATGTGCAAGACGAAGCGAACACGCCATAAAAAGCGTTGAGCTTGATCCAAGATATCGTACTCATTTGATTCTAAAAAGCCTTTGTCATATAAGCCTTTTAAGTCCGTCACGCCAAAATGTTGTTGTGCAATCCAACTGATAACCTGCAAATCACGTAAACCGCCAGGTGATTCTTTCAGGTTCGGTTCGAGATTATTCGCGGTGTCGTTATATTTTAGATGACGTTGCTTTTGCTCAGCTAATTTATTCTGATAAAACTGCTTTTCATCCCACGTCTTATTGGTCACAGTCAGTTGCTGTAAGCCATAAAAAAGTGAACCCTCACCACAGATAAAACGTGTTTCAAGCAAATTGGTAGCGATGGTGATATCTTGCTCAGCTTGCTGGCGGCATTCAGCGATAGTACGAACACTATGGCCGATTTCTAAGCCAATATCCCAAAGTTGGGTTAAAAACTGTGACAGTGACTCAGGTGGTTGATCTGAGATCGAAGTATCGAGTAAAACAAGTAGATCAATATCCGAATACGGGTGTAATTCACCGCGACCATACCCCCCCACAGCAAGCAAAGCCATTGGGCTTTCTTTTGGGATATGTTGTGACCAAAGCTGGCCAATTACTTCATCGACAAAGTAAGCACGTTGATGGACTAATTCGACAATGTCAGCACCGTTCTCAAATTGCTGTTGTAGGTAAATCTGCCCTTGTTTTAGGCTTTCTCGGAAAAAAGCGATATCTTCAGGAAGACGAGGGTTAACGTCGGCATCGACTAGAGCCCAAAGAGATTGCATATTAATGACCAATTGAGAGGGGAGGAGGAGTTAAATGACTTCATCTTCGCGAAGCGTTAAGATTTCGTAGCCTGTTTCCGTCACTAAAATAGTATGTTCCCATTGGGCAGACAAAGAACGGTCTTTGGTGACCACAGTCCAACCATCAGCCAATTGTTTAACGTGCCGTTTACCAGCATTAATCATAGGCTCAATTGTAAAAGTCATACCCGCCTCTAAAGCTAAGCCTGTATCAGGACTGCCATAATGCAAGACCTGAGGCTCTTCGTGAAAAACACGACCGATACCATGGCCACAATACTCTCTCACGACAGAAAAACGTTCTTTTTCAGCATATTTTTGAATGGCGTGACCAATATCACCCAAGCGGATACCTGGTTTGACCATCTTTATGCCCACCAACATAGATTCTCTTGCGGTATTAGCAAGTCTTTGAGCCAATATAGATGTTTTCCCGACATGAAACATTTTACTGGTATCACCGTGATAACCATCTTTAATCACGGTGATGTCAATATTGATGACATCCCCTTCTTTTAGCTTTTTGTCACCAGGTATGCCATGACAAATAACATGGTTGACAGAAGTACAAATTGATTTTGGAAACCCATGATAGTTTAATGGTGCGGGTACGGCCTGTTGTTCATTGACGATATAATCATGGCAGATCTTATCCAATTCATCCGTGGTAATACCAGCCTTAACATGAGGACCAACCATGACTAAAACGTCGGCAGCAAGGCGTCCAGCCACGCGCATTTTTTCAATTTCTTCTTGCGTTTTTATGCTGACAGCCATGGTGAATAAAGTCCTGATAAGCGAATGAGTAAAAGATGAATCGTATAGTTTGCCGTAAAATGACTAAAACAACCAGAAAACAGTTGATCTGTGCAGATGAATACTCAGTAGTAATTTGGTGTTAGGGCGAAGGTATTACAGTAAGTATAAATTGTATTTATTTACTTTTTATGGTATAAAATCCGCGCCTATTTAGGCAAAAATCACACATATACCGACACAAGTTTCGGGGTGCTAAAGCGAATAAGCTTAGTCGATACTTGGGGTATATGGAGGTTTAACCCCGATTTTTATTATAAGGTTTAATTAACATGGCAAAAACAACAATGCGCCAGATGCTAGAAGCAGGCGTTCATTTCGGTCACCAAACACGTTATTGGAATCCAAAAATGGCACCGTTCATTTTTGGAAAACGTAATAACATTCATATCATCAACTTAGAACATAGCTTACCGATGTTTAATGACGCATTAAACTTCATTGGTAAATTAGCCTCTAAAAAAGGACGTATCTTATTCGTTGGCACTAAGCGTGCTGCCCAAGATGCAATCCGTGATGATGCAGAACGTGCAAGCATGCCTTACGTTAACCGCCGTTGGTTAGGTGGGATGTTGACGAATTACCAGACAGTTCGTCAATCAATCAAGCGTCTTGACACGATCCAAGACATGATGGATGCAGGCAAGTTAGAAGGTTTGAAAAAGAAAGAAATTTTGACCTTAACGCGCGAACAAGAAAAATTAGAAAAGAGTATCGGTGGTATCCGTAAAATGGGTGGTCTGCCTGATGCTTTATTTGTTATTGATGTAGATCATGAACGTATCGCGATCAAAGAAGCGAATAACTTGGGTATTCCTGTTATCGCTATCGTAGATAGCAACAGTAACCCAGATGGCGTAGATTACGTCATTCCTGGTAACGATGATTCAATGCGTGCGGTTAAGTTATATACTATGAGTGTGGCAGATGCCATTCTTGAAGGCCGCGCATCAGTTGCTACTGGTGATGCTGAAGAAGAGTTTGTAGAAGTTGTAGCAGAAGAAGTTGTAGCAGAAGAAACAACAGAAGAAGCTGCAAAGTAACTTCTTTAAGATAAATGTAGCAGCAGGCTCGCTAACTTAGCGGGCCTGTGTTGTATGTATGGTTGCAGATGTGTGTTGTGCAATTATAAAAGAATGATGAAACAAGTCGAATTGAAGGGTGAAAAATGGCGATTACAGCAGCATTAGTTAAAGAACT
>JABGUA010000050.1 GCA_018646825.1 Piscirickettsiaceae bacterium | reverse complement strand
TGGGGTTGGTAACTGTGGAAAAGACGGTCAAACTGTACCAGTTGGCGTTGGGCAACCCACTCTTAAAATAGAGGGTCTCACCGTCGGTGGCACAGCGTAATGGCGGGACAACATAAAGCAATCGCATTAGTTTCTGGAGGTTTAGACTCCATGCTCGCTGTTCGTGTACTACAAGAACAGGGCGTCGAAGTAGAGGGTATTAATTTTTATACCGGGTTTTGTGTTGAAGGACATACCCATGCGATTCGAAATCAAGATAAAGAAAAGCAAAAGCGTAACAACGCACTTTGGGTAGCAGAACAGCTTGGTATTAAGTTGCATATCGTTGATGTGATACAAGAATATAAAGAAGTTTTATTGAATCCAAAACATGGTTATGGCGCTAATATGAATCCTTGCTTAGATTGCAAGATTTTCATGGTAAATAAGGCTGTAGAGTGGGTAAAAGAAAATCACAAAGACGGTTTTGATTTTATAATTACCGGAGAAGTGATTGGCCAGAGGCCGATGTCACAACGTAAACAAACCATGCCGATCATTGCTGAAGAATCAGGCGCGGATGATATTTTACTCAGACCGTTATGTGCTAAAAATTTACCCGCCACCAAACCCGAATTAGAGGGGTGGGTTGATAGAGAACAACTCCATGATTTTAGTGGACGTAGTCGTAAGCCACAAATGGCTTTAGCAGCAAAATATGGTTTCACTGGCTATGCTTCTCCAGCGGGTGGTTGTTGTTTTTTAACTGATAAAAGCTATTCGGATAAACTCGTCGATTTGTGGAAAGGGCGTGGGAGCCGTGAGTATGAAATGGATGACATTATGCTACTCAAAGTGGGCCGTCATCTAAGACCCAAAGGTGACTATAAATTGATTATTGCTCGCGATGCGGGAGAGAGCCAATATCTCGAAGGGTATCGTAAGCAATACATCTCAATACAAGCAATTAGCCACAATGGCCCATTGGCCTTGATCGATGGTGATATTACACCAGAAGATTATACGCATGCTGCGAGTATTGTTGCTCGTTATGGGCAAGGACGTGATTCTGATGAAGTAGAGATGACATTCACCGTGCCTGGGAAAACAATGCAGACACTTCACATTGCACCATTATCGACCGAACAGGTATTAGAGGATTGGCATGTATGAGCCGCTATGAGCTAGATGCCAGACGTATGCTGTGTCCGATGCCGGTAATTAAAACGCAAAATAAGGTTAAGGAATTATCTGTAGGTGATATATTAGATGTCGTTTGTACCGATCCTGGCGCCTTAAGCGATATTCCTGCTTGGGCTAGGATTAATGGTCATGAGGTTATTGAAACTACAAAAAAAGAGAGTGATATCATCATAACGGTCGAAGTTAAAGGCTAGGCCAAAATGGTGCGTACCAAAATTATATGCACCAATATGGCGCAAAACATGTCGGAAAGATAACTAACCCATTGATTTTAAGCTATAAAAAAGTTGGCTTGTTTTATGCTCATGCAGTCTAGAATGAGATTGTTATCTCACAACTCACAGTAATTTTTAAATTGGAGAAAAGTTTAATGTCTGTCGAAAAAGTGCTTCAAATGATTAAAGATGAGGATGTCAGCTTTGTTGATTTCCGTTTCACTGATTCGCTGGGTAAAGAGCAGCATGTTTCTTACCCTGCGCATTCTATTGATGAAGACACCTTCGTTGAAGGAAATATGTTTGACGGTTCATCAGTAGCTGGTTGGAAAGGCATTAATGAATCAGATATGATTTTGATGCCAGATCCAACTACAGCAGTGATGGATCCATTCATGGATGACAACACGTTAATTATTAGCTGTGACGTTATTGAGCCAGCCACGATGCAAGGTTATGAACGTGACCCACGTAGTGTTGCACATCGTGCTGAAGCACATATGCAAGCAGCAGGTATCGGTGATGCTGCCTATTTTGGCCCTGAAAATGAATTTTTCGTGTTAGATGATGTCCGTTGGGGCAGCACGATGGCAGGTTCTTTTTTCAAAATTGATTCTGATGAATCAGCTTGGAATACTGAAAAAGTCTTTGCTGATGGTAATAAAGGCCATCGCCCAGGTGTCAAAGGTGGTTACTTCCCTGTGCCTCCAGTTGATTCATTACAAGATATCCGTTCTGCAATGTGCTTGACCTTAGAAGAAATGGGTCAAGTCACCGAAGTACATCATCACGAAGTTGCTACTGCGGGCCAATGTGAAATTGGTGCCAAGTTCAATACGTTAGTGAAAAAAGCCGATGAAGTGCAACAACTTAAATATGTCGTTCACAATGTGGCACATGCATATGGTAAAACAGCGACTTTCATGCCGAAACCGATTGTGGGTGATAACGGTAATGGTATGCACGTCCATATGTCGATTTTTAAAGATGGCGAAAACCTATTTGCAGGCAATAAATATGGTGGTTTATCAGAAACAGCCTTGTATTACATTGGTGGTGTCATTAAACATGCTAAAGCTTTAAATGCTTTTACTAACTCATCTACAAATAGTTATAAACGTTTAGTGCCAGGTTTTGAAGCGCCGATTATGTTGGCTTATTCTGCACGTAACCGTAGCGCATCAATTCGTATCCCTTTTGTTAACAATCCTAAAGGTCGTCGTATCGAAGTTCGTTTCCCTGATTCTACTGCGAATCCATATTTAGCGTTCTCTGCTTTATTGATGGCGGGTCTTGACGGGATTAAAAACAAGATTCACCCTGGTGACGCGATGGATAAAGATCTATATGACTTACCACCTGAAGAAGAAGCAGCAATTCCACAAGTTTGCTACTCTTTAGATCAAGCATTAGATGCATTAAGCGAAGATCGTGATTTCTTAAAAGACGGTGGTGTATTCACTGATGACATGATCGATGCTTTTATTGAATTGAAAATGGAAGAAGTCACACGTTTACGTATGGAGACGCACCCCGCTGAGTTTGATATGTACTACAGCGTGTAAGCGTTTAGTAACGAACTAGTGATATAAAATGCCTCCGTAAGGGGGCATTTTTTTGTCTATTGTGCTTGCGAAAGAGAATAAGCTGGCCGATGATTCGAGTATGAGAATTCCTTTATTACTCCTATTACTGTTGCCTTTTAGTTTACAGGCTGACATATATCGTTCAATAGATCGGGACGGTAATGTTACCTTTACGGATGAGCCTAATAATAAAGCTGAGTTAATAGAGTTAGAAGAACTACCAACCTACGAAGCTGCACCAATCCCTGTTTTACCAGTTGAAGCGATGCCAGAACCAGTAGAAGAAGGTAACGATCTCAAAAGCCAAAGTATAAAATTAGTATTACGTCACCCGAGCAGAACCAAAGTATTTGGACCGGTGGCGGTGTTTTAACGGCATCTGTTTCTGTTCAGCCCGAACTCAATGTCAATAGGGCTGACAAAGTGCAGTTTAAATTAGATGGTAAAAAAGTGGGTGAGCCACAGACGGGCTTATCTTATACCTTTCAAAATATCGAGCGTGGCAGCCATATTTTGACCGTTTCAGTTGTAAATAAAAAGGGTAAAGTAATAAAGGCCAGTAAATCTGTCTTATTTCATATGCACCGAAATTCGGTAGCCCAAAATGGTCAATCTACTGGATCACTTGTCACCGCCTCTAACAAAAATAGCCTCGATTAACAGTAATTAAGCGAATTGGGCTTCTCTGGTTTACATCAAGTGAACTGTCTTCGCACCATTGTGGTGCACCAATAAATCTAATAGAATACAAACAGTGCATTACTAGGCGTAGTTGCACACTTCTGATGCAAACTTAACTTCCATAAGCAGTTGTTTTATAACAAATAATATTTATATCACGGTCGAGGTGATAACTTGGAGCATTTATTGCTCTGATTAAATATACAATTGCTGTCGGATATAGCAGGGAATAATGACCCAAACTTCTTACCAAAATATAGTCGAAAACTTAGCCAGTGCTATTGTCATTTTAGACGAAAGCTTCAAAGTGAAGTTTATTAATGCCGCGGCTGAAGTATTATTTGATATTAGTCAGCGCCAAGCCGAATTGATTCCATTCCAAACTATTCTGCCGGGTGAAGATAATTTGTTTGTTAGCCTGACTAAAGTGCAACAAACAGGGCAAGAGCTGATTAAAAGAGAAGTGAAACTTTATATCCCATCGACAGGGGAAATTACGGTTGATTGTGCTATTAAGTTGTTAGAAGCGAATGATCAAGAACAATCGATTTTATTAGAATTTTTCCAACTGGATAATAAACATCGTATTAGCCGGGATGAAAGCCTGCATGCCCAACAACAAGTCGTACGTGGATTAGCACATGAAATAAAAAACCCATTGGGTGGCCTGAGAGGTGCAGCACAGCTATTGGAGCGTCAGCTTGAATCGGATGAATTAAAAGAATATACCGGCATTATTATCAGCGAGGCAGATCGCTTACAAAACTTAATGGCCAGCATGCTAGGTCCGCATCAACAAAGTGAAAAAACACAGGTCAATATCCACGAAGTTTTACAACGTGTACGTCAGCTAGTGAAAGTAGAGGTGGATGAACGACTGGTATTTCAGGCTGATTATGATCCGAGTATTCCTGAGTTAGAAGTCGACCTTGATCAGCTGGTACAAATATTCTTAAACCTAGTACGTAATGCGGTACAAGCAATGAATGGTGTAGGAAAAATTATTCTCAAGACCAGAATTAAGCGTCATGCCAAAATTGATAACCATCGTTATCGCGTCGCAGCCGGTATCGACATCATCGACGATGGACATGGTATCCCAGCCTCATTGCAAGAAAGTATGTTTTACCCTCTAGTGACAGGAAGACCTGAAGGGACTGGGTTAGGCTTGTATATCTGTCAGAGTCTGGTCAGTCGCAATCAAGGTGCAATTAGTTGTATTAGCCAACCGGGTCATACCGTGTTTTCAGTTGTTTTCCCTTTGGAGCGAGCCAGTGAATAAAGCAAATGTATGGATTGTGGATGATGATCGTTCAATCCGGTGGGTGTTAGAAAAAGCCATGCAAGCTGAAGGTATTACTGTTCGTGCGTTTGAAGATGGTAATAGCGTCATCGATGAATTAGAGAATAGTCGCCCTGATGTTCTTGTCAGTGATATCCGAATGCCTGGTATTGATGGCCTTCAATTGATGTCAGAAATTAAACAAATCGCACCTAAGCTACCGATTATCATTATGACTGCTTATTCGGATTTAGACAGTGCAGTCTCAGTCTATGAGGGTGGGGCATTCGAATATTTGCCAAAACCGTTCGATGTTGATGAAGCGGTTGAGCTTGTGCGAAGAGCAATTGTACATCACCAAGAAAACACCCCAGTTGAAGAAGAGCCGGTCAACATTGGTACGGAAATTATTGGTGAAGCACCAGCAATGCAAGAAGTGTTTAGAGCGATTGGTCGTTTATCACGTTCTAATATTACAGTTTTAATTAATGGCGAATCAGGGACGGGGAAGGAACTGATTGCCAATGCCTTGCACAAGCATAGCCCTAGAGCGACGAATCCATTTATAGCTTTAAATATGGCGGCGATTCCAAAAGAATTAATGGAGTCAGAACTATTTGGCCATGAAAAAGGGGCGTTCACCGGTGCACATGCAGCACGAAAAGGCCGGTTTGAACAAGCTGATGGTGGCACACTATTCTTAGATGAAATTGGCGATATGCCATTGGATCTTCAAACACGATTACTGAGAGTACTATCTGATGGTGAGTTTTTCCGTGTCGGCGGCCATAGCTCAGTCAGGTGTGATGTCCGGATCGTAGCAGCAACTCATCAGAATTTAGAGCGTTTAGTCGAGCGTGGCGAGTTTCGAGAAGATTTATTCCACCGCCTAAATGTTATTCGTATTCAGAGTCCGGCATTGCGTGAACGCCGAGAAGATGTGCCTGCCTTAGCAAATTATTTCTTAAGCAAGGCCGCAAAAGAATTATCAGTACAGGTCAAAAGTCTGTCATCTGAAGTGGAACGTTATTTAAGTCAATTACCCTGGCCTGGTAATGTAAGACAATTGGAAAACACGTGTCGCTGGTTAACGGTCATGTCACCCGCAACGATGGTCGAAATGGATGACTTACCGAATGAGCTGACGAGTGATATTGTCAGCGGCCAACAGGGGACAGGTAATTGGCAAATGCTGTTTAAGCAATGGGCCGCTCAGAAAGCCTTAACGGGTGAAGAAGGTGTTTTAGCTGAAGTGGTTCCAGAAGTAGAGCAGCTATTAATGGAAGTGGCTTTAGAGAAAACAGCAGGCAAACGCCAAGAAGCAGCCAAGCTATTAGGGTGGGGTAGAAACACCCTAACGCGTAAATTAAAAGGAAGTGATAAATAGCTTGCAGGAACTGCACCAGTTTAGTATAATTTTTTACTTAACCGGTGCGGGGTGGAGCAGTCTGGTAGCTCGTCGGGCTCATAACCCGAAGGTCGTTGGTTCAAATCCAGCCCCCGCTACCAACGGTTAACAATCTACACTCAAGTAAGGCAGTGTAGCTAGCAAAAAAACCTGGAAATAACCCCCCATTAAATTGAAAGAGTTGGCTGTATTTTCTAATACGGTTTGATAGTGTTACGCCGTCAATATGATATTAAGGTACTTCTCTTGTTTTACATGAAACTGAAGCTAGAAAAAGGTGAGTGATTTCAAGGTATATATATTTGCCTTTATCAAAATAGATTTGTTAGAATGAGCGGGATAAATAGGGCATGTAGTGGAAAACGACGTGACCCATTGGTAAAACAGTAGTGATGGCTGATATGTTTAGACATTAATATTGTTAACAATGACAGGACCCCTATATGGGGTTTTCGTTTTTGTGGAAATTGAATTTGGGCCGAGGGCCCTTTTTTTTTAGGTGATTATGGCTGTAAGTGATCAAATAGAGATATTAGTAGAAGCACCGATCGAATCGCTCGGTTATATGCTTGTGGGCGTAGAGTATATAAAGAATGGGCGCGACACTGTGCTTCGTATTTATATTGATGCCGAGCAAGGTATCTCGATCGAAGATTGTGAACGGGTTAGCCATCAGGTCAGCGGGATTCTAGAAGTTGAAGATCCGATTAGCTCTGCTTATTCACTAGAAGTATCATCGCCAGGTTTCGACCGGCCGTTGTTTAAACAGAGAGATTTTGAACGGTTTATCGGTGCTGAGGCAAAAATAGCAATGAAATTACCAGTTCAAGGCCGCCGCAATTTTAAAGGTCAATTGCATGGGTTTATTGACGGTAATATCGTGATTGATGTAGATGGGGAATTGTACGACTTACCATTAACAAAGCTGGCTAAAGCGAGACTTGTTGCTTAAAAAGTTATTATTAGCGGTTAATAGAAATGTACAAATAGTTTAGGGCTGCTGGATAAGGCCATTGAGGTTGAAATGAACAATAAAGAAATTTTGCTAGTTGTAGATGCTGTCTCTAATGAAAAAGGAGTCAGTAAAGCGGTTATTTTCAATGCGATAGAAGCAGCACTTGCGATGGCGACGTGTAAAAAGCATGATATCGAATTAGATGCACATGTTGAAATTGACCGTGAAACAGGCGACTACGAAACATTCCGTCAATGGTTGGTTGTTGAAGATAGCGAAGAAGAGTTAGAAGAGCCTGAAGCGCAATTAACATTATCTCAAGCACGAGAAAAACAAAGCGATATAGAAGTAGGCGATTATATCCGTGAACCAATGGATTCAGTTGAGTTCGGTAGGATTGCAGCGCAAACAGCTAAGCAAGTGATCGTTCAGAAGGTGCGCGAAGCAGAGCGCGCACAAGTCGTCGAGCAATATCAGGAAAAATTAGGCCAAATGGTCGGTGGTACAGTTAAACGCGTAGAGCGCGGTAACGTGACATTAGATTTAGGCGGTAATGCTGAAGCTCTTATCCCGCGTGAAGAAATGGTCCCGAGAGAGAGTTTCCGCACTGGTGACCGAGTTCGCGGCTATTTAAAAGAAATTCGTCCAGAAGGACGTGGTCCACAGCTTATTATCAGCCGTGTTGCACCAGAACTATTAATTGAACTGTTCAAATTAGAAGTGCCAGAAATAAGCGATGGCTTGATTGAAGTCAAAGGTGCAGCACGAGATCCTGGGTTACGTGCCAAAATTGCTGTTCACGCCTTGGAATCAAGGATCGACCCTGTCGGTGCCTGTGTTGGTATGCGTGGTTCACGTGTACAGGCGGTTACGAATGAGTTAGCCGGCGAACGTGTCGATATTATTATGTGGGATGAGGACCCGGCGCGTTTCGCAATTAATGCCCTAGCGCCCGCAGAGG
>JABGUA010000139.1 GCA_018646825.1 Piscirickettsiaceae bacterium | reverse complement strand
TATTAACAAATACAGCTGGGTTATTAGATAGTGAAGGAGCGCTATTAACGGGGTTGGACGCCCAACAGGTGAATAAATTAATTGATGATGGTGTTATTTATGGTGGAATGTTACCTAAAATTTCTTGTGCACTCGGCGCAGTCAATGCCGGTGTATCGGCAGCACATATCATTGATGGACGTGTTCAACATGCCGCGCTATTAGAAATCTTTACTGATGAAGGCGTGGGAACATTAATTCGTGGAGGAGAAACGAATTAAATGAGTGAACTGGAAAAGCCAACACGTGCAGAATTAAAGCTGTCTCGCCGCCAAGCGATTCTACAAGCGCTTGCCAGTGAGTTAGAAAATAACCCGGGCGAACGGGTCACCACTGCGCAATTAGCCAAAAGCCTGAATGTGTCAGAAGCGGCACTTTATCGCCACTTTCCCAGTAAAGCACGGATGTTTGAAGGTTTAATTGAGTTTGCTGAAGAAACAATTTTCAGCTTAATTAACCGCATTATTCAACAAGAAACAAATGCAGTAGCACGGTGTGAAAAAATTATGACTTTGGTGCTCCAATTTAGTGCCAAAAACCCAGGCATCAGTAGCATCCTTGTTGGCACTGCCTTAACCGGTGAAACAGAGCGGTTAAGACACCGTGTTAACCAGTTTTTTGAACGTTTAGAAACACAGTTTAGACAAGTTTTGCGTGAAAGAGAGCTAACGATAACCGAAGCAGGAGGGCGTCCAGTTAACGAAACGGCAAACTTATTGCTTACTATCGTTGAAGGACATCTACAACAGTTTGTCCGCAGTGGCTTCCGCCAGTCACCGCTTGTTGTGTGGGAAAAGCAATGGCAATTATTGGCGCCTTTATTAAAGGTCTATGTATGATTAATGTCGTGGTGATAAGTAATAACCCTGCAACTGAGTTGAGCGCCTTATCTGGACAAAGTGATATGAGTGTGACAAAAGTGTTGCCTACAACAATAGAAAATATTGTTGAGCAAATTGGTGAGCGTCATCCGGATATTATCATTATCGTTGATAGTACAGAATCAAATAATAAAGACTTACTCTGTTGTTTCCTGGCCAAACAATATAAATACGCACGTCATCTGATATTAACGGATAAAGCACCAACGTATGAAATGTTAGAAACGTCAGGGTTTCGAGCGCGTGGATACATTGCGCCAGAGCAACACTCAGCGATAGTAAAAGCGGTGCGTGTCGTTTTTGATGGTGAAGCCTGGTTACCCAGAAAACTAGTCACCGAAATGTTGAATCGCTATGCCGCGACGTTTTTAAAGCCGAATTAACAGCCTAGCAACCCCTCCCCGAAGATGAGATTCGCGTATTCGTCTGAGCCAAGATAACTTATTTCAAACGAAAAGCTAATCACAACTTAAAAAACGATAGTTTTTGCCGCTATATTTTTGACACTGTTGCCGCTATATAAATAAGTTATTGATATATATAGGTTTTAATTTGTGGCATATTTGGTGTATATCTTCCTTCAACACGATTAAAGTTGGAGCCAGATATGCCGATAAACTTCGATTCCGCTCTTGGAATTCATGCCGATGCATTACGTGTACGTTCACAACGGGCAGAATTGTTGGCGTCGAATTTAAGTAATGCTGACACCCCAGGCTACAAGGCACGCGATATTGATTTTAAATCAGCATTGAAAATGGCCAATAGTGGCGACACAGGCATGATGAAGATGTCTCATCAAAACCATATTCAGCCGACTAATTCTTTTTCTAATCAGCCACATGTTCAATACCGAAGTATCCTCCAAGACTCATTAGGTGGTAACTCTGTTGATGAGCAAATTGAACAGGCAGCATTCATGAAAAACTCAATCCAATATCAAGCGAGCCTTGATTTCTTAGGTGGAAAATTCAACGGATTGCTTAAAGCAATTAAAGGGGAGTAAGAGCCTATGTCTCTATTTAATATCTTTAATATTGCCAGCAGTGGTATGAGCGCACAGTCAGTCCGACTCAATGTTACTGCCAGTAATTTGGCAAATGCAGACAGTGTTGGGGGCAGCAAGGGAGAAATATACCGTGCTCGACAACCAGTTTTCGCAACCGTGATGCAAGAAGCACAAAATGGCATGCCAGCAGGTAGCGTTGAAGTTAAAGCGATAGTTGAAACACAAACAGAAGGCCGAGAAGAATATAACCCTAGCCATCCGATGGCTAATGATAAAGGGTATGTCTATCACTCAAATGTGGATCCTATGTCAGAAATGGCCAATATGATTTCGGCATCTCGTTCATATCAAAACAATGTCGAAGTAGCCAATACATCGAAGCAGCTATTGTTGCAAACATTGCGATTAGGTAAATAGCCAAGGAGTTAATGATGGAAATTAATAATAGCTTCGCATTTCTAAATACGGGACAAGCTACCACGACAGAAGTGAATAAAGATCAGGGTGCATTGTCAACCGAAGATTTTTTATCGTTGATGACGACACAGTTAAAAAACCAAGATCCGCTTAAACCACTAGAAAATGGTGATTTCCTAGGACAAATTGCCCAATTCAGTACCGTCAGTGGTATCGGTGATTTAAATAGTTCATTTGATGGTTTTGCCCAGTCAATGCAGTCAGACCAAGCACTTCGTGGTTCCGCCTTAGTTGGGCGAAACGTCTTAGTGCCATCGTCAATTGGCAATCTATCTGCTGAAGAGGGCTTTAAAGGTCAAATTAATGTTGCCCAGCCCGTTGGCGATTTGAAAGTACAGATTTATGACGAAGCCGGTGTGCCAGTGAGAACCATCGCAATGGGTACAGCATCGGGCTATACCAATTTCACATGGGATGGCTTTGATGATAACGGTCAAGCTATGCCGCCTGGCGTATATCAATATAAAGCGTCAGGTACGATTGATGGTGATAACACGGCATTTGGAACAGCCACTGTCGCTAGAGTCGATAGTGTTCTAGTAGGAAGTGGACAACAAGGGTTAACAATTAATTTAGCGGGCATTGGCTCAGTACCATTCAGCGAAGTACAAGAAATTATTTAAGAGGAAAGTGATATGTCTTTCAATACAGCATTAAGTGGTTTGAATCCAGCATCAGCTGATTTAAACCTAAAATCAAACAATATTGCTAACGTGAATACGGCGGGATTTAAGCAGTCCCGTGCCGAGTTTGCCGATGTCTTCGCCGTGTCAGCATTTGGTAGTAGTGATACCGCGATTGGTAATGGTACCGTTTTAAATAATGTCGCCCAACAGTTCGAGCAAGGTAACTTAGACTTTACCGATAATGCCTTAGATTTAGGGATCAGTGGTCAAGGCTTTTTTGCTTTAGCACCGAATCAAACCAGTAACGAAATCGTCTATACCCGTGCCGGTGCCTTTAATGTCGACAGCGATGGTTTTGTGGTTAACAGTGCCGGTCAATTTTTAAGAACATTCCCAGTTAACCCTGATGGCACGGTGTCTTCAACCAGTATAACCAGTACCACAGCATTACAATTTCCCAGCACAGCGGGAACACCACAAGCGACAGAAAATGTGGCACTAGCGAATAATCTACCTTCAACAGCAGCATCATTAACCGGCGCGATTGATCCTGAAAATGCGACGACCTATACCAATGCAACGTCAGTCACCATCTTTGATTCTTTAGGTAATGAGCACATCGTCACGCTGTATTATCAAAAAACAACGACAGTTAATGAGTGGGCTGTTGAGGCTTATATTTCAGGCGCAGATATTATTCCTGCAGCCACTACGACTCCAGTCCAATTGGGCGCGACAACAACCTTAACTTTCGATCCGACATTGGGCGGAGAGTTAGCCGCAGCAAGTGCCTTTGAATTACCTTTTTCCTTTACAGGAACTGATTTTGTCAGTGGTGCAGCTGCACAGACCACAACAATTAATTTCCAAGGGTCAACGCAAAACTCAGGTGGATTCAATGTGACGGGTTTGACCCAAGATGGTTTCCCAACAGGGCGTTTGAGTGGATTAGATATCAGTGATGATGGGCTGGTAAGAGCGACATTTACCAACGGACAAGCGACACCCTTGGGCAAAATTGCCTTAGCTAACTTTTCTAATGCACAAGGCCTAAAACAAATAGGGAATACCTCTTGGACTGAAACGTTGGATTCAGGACAAGTCTTAGCAGGAGAGGCGGGTACGGGAGTCTTCGGTTTAATACAATCAGGGGCGCTTGAATCATCTAATGTGGATTTGACAGCAGAATTGGTTGGCTTAATTACAGCACAGCGTAATTTCCAAGCTAACTCAAAAGCCATCGAAACCAATAACGCAATCACCCAAACGATTATCAACTTACGTTAATAATAAAAATAGACTTTAGCAGGTTGCTGAAGGGACCTGCTTTAGGAGAATAGTTATGGATAAAATGCTTTATATTTCGATGAGTACTGCGCAGCAAACGATGCGAGCGCAGGCGGCGAATAGTAATAATTTAGCCAATCTAAATACGACAGGTTTTAGAGCTGATTTTGAGCAATTTAGAAGTATTCCTGTCTTAGGAGAAGGGGTACCTTCACGTGTCTATTCCGCGAGTGAACGTATAGCGACTAATTTTGAGCAAGGTACTTTGCAATCAACCGGGCGTGAATTAGATATTTCAATCCAAGGCGAAGGGTTTATTGCAGTTCAGGGTAAAGATGGTCGTGAAGGTTATACCCGTGCTGGCGATTTAAGAGTGACGTCGACAGGCCAGTTAACAACAGGGACAG
>JABGUA010000200.1 GCA_018646825.1 Piscirickettsiaceae bacterium | reverse complement strand
CGTTTAGATAGTTTAGCTTCAATATTTGAAACTTGATTACGCGTCGTCACCGCCACAGCTTCAACATCCCAGTCGACTTGTACGGCAATCACATCTTCTATTGATGCTACTAAGCCTTGATTACGTAAATAACCTAACGTCAACAACTCCGGCTGCGCACCCATTGTCATCAATGTCACAATTTCACGCTTGTCTAAGTAAATTGTCAGTGGACGTTCACCCGTTAAAGGGATGTCTCGGTATTCACCATTCTCATCTAAGGCTTGGAAGGTGTGTAAAGAATCAATCCCAGCATTCGTCATCACTATCTGTGATTTAGCCACCAGTCACACTCATATGTCGAAAAATAATCGGTTGAGATTGCACATTAAAATCATGGCCTTTTGGCTTAATTTCCATCGAATCAATTATTGCTTGTTTCAGCCGTATAACATCACCTGGATAGTCACGCATTACCGCTCGTAAATCAACAGAGTGCTCTTGTCCAAGACAGAGTAACAACCGCCCTTCTGTCGTAACTCGAACGCGATTACACGTTTCACAAAAATTATGACTATGTGGCGAAATAAAACCAACCTTACTGTTGGTTCCTGCAAGTTGATAGTACCGAGAAGGCCCGCCAGTATTAGCATTTGAAGAAATGAGTTCAAACTCAGCATCCAAGGCTGCTTTCACCTCGTCACTAGAACAATAACTTTCTCCACGCTCGTGTGTCACATGACCAAGTGGCATTTCTTCTATATAAGAAATATCCAAATCATTTTTAATCGCAAACCGGGCTAAATCAACAATTTCATCTTCATTACGGCCCTTCATAATCACCGCATTAAGCTTAATACGTTTAAATCCTGCCCCTTTAGCAGCATCAATCCCTGCTAGAACACGATTCAAATCACCCGTGCGGGTCAAGGCCTTAAAACGATCTGCCTTTAAAGAATCCAAACTAATGTTAATTCGATCAACACCTGACGCAACCAAATCATCAGCATACTTTGGTAATTGCGAGCCATTCGTTGTGATAGTTAACTCTTTTAGTCCTGTCTTTTGTTTTAAAGCGCCTAATTCTTTGAATAGCCAATCAACACCTTGCCTAACTAGCGGTTCGCCACCCGTAACACGAATCTTTTCTACACCTAATTCAGCAAAAGCCGTTAACAAAGAAACAATTTCTTCCAGACTCAATAACTGCTCTCTGGGCATAAAAGTCATCTCTTCGTCCATGCAATACACACAACGAAAATCACAACGATCAGTAATCGACATCCGAACGTAATTAACTCGACGGCCAAAGCGATCGATTAAAGCCGTGTTTTTTAACTGCTCAGTCATGGTTTAATTCGGTTACCTGATAAAAAATCAATCTTTCTTGACCGTCGAAATGCCAAAGGGTATGTAGGCAGGACACCAACCTGTCGACCCAGTAAAAATAGGCATGAGACCGATTAAGCCCAACCAGCTGCCAAAATAAGCGCCCAACCCCAGTATAACGATACCTGCTATGACGCGTAAACGTCGTTCTGTTTTACCTACATTACATTGCATGACATCTCCTCTTTTCAGTCTTATTAAATAAACAAGCCCCGCTAATAGCGAGGCTCGTCAGAATCAATAGAGTACTACTTATACTAGTCGTCGCCAGAAAAAGCACCTAGCAAATGCAGCAAACTTGTAAATAGATTATAGATAGAGACATATAAAGTAACTGTCGCCATAATATAGTTCGTTTCACCACCGTGAATAATTTCGCTAGTCTGATATAAAATCAAGCCAGACATTAGCAATACAAACATTGCTGAAACGGCTAGTGACAATCCAGGCATCTCAAAGAAGTAAGCAGCTAAGCCAGCTAAAAATGCAACCAAAATACCAACGAATAAAAAGCCGCCCATAAAGCTAAAGTCTTTTTCACTTTTTATTGCATATGCAGACAAGGCGAAGAAAATAACACCTGTACCTCCAAGCGCCTGCATGACTATTTGACCGCCATTAGGCATGCTTAGGTAATAATTAAGCATCGGCCCTAGTGTTAGCCCCATAAAGCCGGTTAGAGCAAAAACAGCAGCAAGTCCCCATGCACTATTTCGCAATTTCATCGTCAGGAACAATAATCCAAAATAACCGACCAGCGTCAATAACCCCATATGAGGGAAATTCATTGCCATTGACACACCCGCTGTCAAAGCACTGAACACCAGAGTCATCGCTAACAGACTATAGGTGTTACGCAATAATTTATTCGTCGCTAAAACAGATTGTTGCGAGCGAACAACTGTAGATTCAGCATCGTAATTCATCGATCTCTCTCCATAAAAAAAATTGAAATTTAACTTTCAAGCAATATGACATGATCCTACCGAATAAGTTCGAAAGTGCAAGCGCTAGTTCAATAAAAAAGTGAATTTAACTTTTCAGTTGTTTTGTCATGCTAATCCGCGTATTATTTCGCGTCTTGGAGAGTTGACAGAGCGGCCGAATGTACTGGTCTTGAAAACCAGCGTAGGTTTATCCCTACCCAGGGTTCGAATCCCTGACTCTCCGCCACTTATATAAAAGTAAGTAACACCAAAGGGTTTAGGCTATTGTCTAAGCCCTTTTTTGTGATTAAAAAAGGGTTCTATTCACAATGAAATATTCATCATATAGAAATGGTTGCTGATGGGTCAGGATATATTTGTGGCACGATGTGCTACGACAGAGCAGG
>JABGUA010000069.1 GCA_018646825.1 Piscirickettsiaceae bacterium | reverse complement strand
CTAATGCTAAACCGAAATGGCCAACATTATCGGGATGATACATCGCTTGTTTCATGCTACGTAGCATCACGGTTTGAAGTAAGTGCGCATCTTGACGCTGGTGGGCAGCGCTGAGCAAAACAGCATAATCACTAGGCGACGGGTCATCACCGCCACCAAGTGATAGGCCCAACTCTGATAAGAACTCTCGTAAACCAGATAGCTTTTCAGCCGAAGGCGTTTCATGGACGCGGTATAAGGCGGGAAGCTTATGACTTAATAAAAATTGGGCTGCAGAGACATTAGCCGCGACCATAAATTCTTCGATTAAACGGTGGGCATCATTACGCTCGCGCGGCACAATAGCGTCAATCTTACGGTTGCTATCAAATAGGAATTGGGTTTCAGTTAACTCAAAATCAATGGCACCACGTTGGTGTCTTGATGAGAGCATGGCTTTATACAGGCCATACATAGTTTCTAAGCCGGGCAAGACCGCTTTATACTGAGAGCGTAAAGTCGCATCGTTATCAACCAACATAGCAGCAACTTCAGTATAAGTGAGCCGTGCATGTGAATTCATCACACCTTGATGAAATTGATGTGATGTCAGTTGTCCATTAGCATCAACGACCATTTCACAAACCATGCATAATCTATCTACTTCTGGATTGAGTGAGCATAAGCCGTTGGATAAGGCTTCGGGTAGCATCGGGATGACTTGGCTTGGAAAATAGACAGACGTTCCACGTTCCTGCGCATCTTTATCAAGCGGACTATTAGGATCTACATAATAAGAGACATCGGCAATGGCAACCCATAATCGCCAACTGCCATCATCGAGGGCTTCTGCATGAACAGCATCATCAAAGTCACGAGCATCTTCGCCATCGATGGTTAATAAAGGTAAATGACGCAAATCAAGGCGTCCATTAATGGCCGTCTTAGGTATATGCTCACCATAAGATTCAGCATGCTTTAGGGCCTCTGGTGACCATGCATGCGGTAGCTCAAAATCACGTAGTGCGATATCGATTTCCATCCCAGGTGCCAAATGATCACCTAAGACAGTGACAACTTGCCCTAGAGGAGAACGGTGTCGATTTGGATGATCTGTTATCTCAATCTCGACGATTTGCCCCGCTTTGGCACCCATCAGTTTGTCGGGTGGAATTAAAATGTCTTGGCTAATACGTCGATTATTGGGAATTAAGTAATAAATACCTGCATCGCAGAATAGGCGGCCGACAATATGCTCATTGGCATGTTTAATAATTTCAACTATAGCGCCTTCTTTGCGGCCACGACGATCAATGCCCGTAACCCTTGCAACCGCACGATCGCCATGCAAGGCAATTTGCATTTCACGCTGTCCTAAAAATAAATCGTCGCCACCTTCATCAGGAATCAAGAAGCCAAAGCCATCTTGGTGCCCAGTAATACGGCCTGTGACCAAGTTCATCTTTGACATCACACCATAAGCACTTTTACGATTACGGAGTAATTGACCGTCTCTTTCCATCGCCCTTAAGCGACGGCGTAAGGCTTCTGTTTGTTCTTCACCAGAAAGACCGAGCAGTTTGCCAATACTCCGGCGGGTTAATGGGCGATTATTTTGTTTTAAGATTTCAAGAATGAACTCCCGGCTTGGGATGGGGTTTTCGTATTTTTCTGATTCACGTGTTGAAAAGGGGTCATGTACTTTTTTTCCCGACATAGCAGTGAGATCTCATGATATTGGATATCTGTTCAGAACAGATAAGCCAAAAATAGTGTAAAAATTAATAAAACTAACGACAGCTATTCTAACGTTTATTTCGTACTGGAAGGTGACTTTCTGGTTTCAAACCAAATTGATAGGGTTAAATAGTAATTACGCTATATAGAGTTAAAAACTGAAAAAGAATACACGATCTTATTTGCCGATGACTCAGCCATTGCACGAAAACAAATCACCCAAACACTAGATCATTTGGGCATTAAATACATTCAGAATATTAACGGTGCCAATGCTTGGATTCAATTGG
>JABGUA010000214.1 GCA_018646825.1 Piscirickettsiaceae bacterium | reverse complement strand
TTTTACCTTTAATTGAAAATACCGAACTTGAGATACAAGTAGGTGGCGGGGTTATTAATGAGGCTATTAAACAACTCAATACGTGGTACAAAAATGGCGTTGAACTCGAAGTTAGTATCAACATTTCCTCTCATCACCTTCAATCGCCACAATTCCTTATTCAGCTCAAAACAGCATTAGCACGCTATGCTGCGGTCCAGCCGCATCAGCTACAATTAGAGATCTTAGAAAGTAGTGCCTTGGTAGATATCAATGCGATTCACGCGCTGATTAAGCTCTGCCAGCAAGAGTTAGGAGTCAGTGTTGCATTAGATGATTTTGGCACAGGCTACTCTTCCTTGACCCATTTAAGAACGCTACCCGCTAATACGATTAAAATAGATCAATCGTTCGTCTGTGACTTACTGGATGATCCAGATGATTTCACGATTATCGATGGTGTCATTAGTCTCGCCGAAGCCTTTGATAGAGATATTATTGCAGAGGGTGTTGAGACAACTGAGCATGGCTTAATACTACTCATTATGGGTTGTGACTCAGCACAAGGTTACGGTATTGCTCGCCCGCTTCCATCAGAAGCGTTTTTAGCGTGGTTAGAAGACTATAGCGCCAATCAAGTTTGGCTTGACTATGGTAAAACGGCTTACAAAAAACAAGAGCAAAAACTAATCTTGATAAAACTCACTACGACCTATTGGTATCAAAATTTGTCCGAACAGCTTCTCGCTGGTGATGTCGCTACTTTGGAGGCTTTTAAACCTTGTCATTTGGCTACATGGTTCCACCGTTTTGAACATGATGCCTTGTTTGATACAACCTGGTTTTCTTCTTTACGGGAGGCACATGATGACTTACTTAGTTATGCTGAATCGCTTTGCGAACAGGCTGAAATAGGTTTACCCGAAGGTGGTATCCGTGAGTTTTCTGCCCGCTATCAATCACTTCCCGAATTAATTGAAAACTATCCCATTAATGACTGATTGACCTCATTTCGAGTTACTATAGATTAACCCTATTTATTTTATGGAGAGACGTGTGTCCTTTCTTAGATTATGTTTATTGTTATGTTTTACATTCACTAGCTTCAATGTCACTTCAGAAGTCATCACTTCAGCGCCATCACCCATTGAAAAGTTATCTCCCGAATTACGACAATTGCTATCCCAAGAAATGATGTCATTGCAAACCGGCATGGCAGCGATTATTCCTGCTTACGTTTCGGGCGATTGGCATGAAATCAGTCATATCGCGCTTAAAATGAAACACAGCTACATTCTAAAACAAGCGCTCAGACAATCACAAAAACATGAATTGCATAGTAATCTACCCCCCTCTTTTTTAAAGTTAGATCAACAATTCCATTATCAAGCTGGGATGCTAAGTCATGCAGCCGATATGAAAAAACCGGAGTTGGTTGGTTTTTATTTCAGCGAACTGACACGCAGCTGTGTCGCTTGTCATAGCCAATTTGCCCAACACCGTTTCCCGGCTTTAAAGTCTAAGGAAGATACTGATCATCAGCACTAGTGCCGGTAATATCAACGCACAAAACCAGGTTATTTCGTCACTGATAAAGGCTCAATGCTTCTGGTTAACCGCAATCTTTTAGATAAAAACACATAATCAAATTTAATAGGATGCCTCGTGTCGACGCACTACAAAAAGACTCATATTGGAACACACCTACTTAAGCCAGAATCATTAATGATGGGCTATGGCTACGATCCTCAGCTATCTGAAGGTTCAATAAAATGTCCTAACTTTCAGACATCAACGTTCGTTTTCAAATCCGCTGAGCAAGGAAAAGACTTTTTCAATGTGGTTTCAGGTCGTCGCCCACTCGAACCGGGAGAACAAGCCGGTCTGGTTTATTCTCGCTTTAACAACCCAACGATTGAAATCGCTGAAAACAGACTTGCTATTTGGGATCAAGCAGAAGACTGTATTTTGACTGGTAGTGGTATGTCTGCCATCTCCACTACGCTACTGACTTTTTCACGACCTGGTGATGTTGTCGTGTACTCAGAACCCATATACGGCGGCACGGATACCTTAATCAATGTTATCTTAAAACAAATGGGTATTCAGTCTGTTGGATACTTATCAAGTGATGGTCAAAGTGGCTTCGAGCATGCTTTAGAAAAAGCTAAAAACTTGGGCAATATCTCCGTTGTGATGCTTGAAACACCAGATAATCCAACCAATAATTTAATTGATATTACTGCATGTAAAGCGACCTTGGATACGGCTTGTCAAGATCAAACAACATTGCCTATCTTAGCAATTGATAACACCATGCTTGGTCCTTTATGGCAACAGCCTTTAGCACATGGTGCTGATCTTTGCCTTTATTCTCTGACTAAGTATGTCGGTGGTCACTCTGATTTAATTGGTGGCAGTTGCTCAGGCAGAAAAGCCCTTGTCAGCCAAGTACGTAAAGTACGTAATAGCATTGGCACCACTATGGATTCTAATACAGCCTGGCTTATTCTTCGCTCATTAGAAACTTTAAAAATTCGTATGCAAGCAGCCAATGATGGTGCTGCTAAAGTGGTCGAGTTTTTATCACAGCATAACAACGTTAGCCGCATCGATTATCCAGGCCTATTACAAGCAACTGATCCTCAACATGCTATTTATCAGAAACAGTGTAAAGGAGCAGGGTCTACTTTTTCCTTTGAAGTTGAAGGTGGTGAGCCCGCTGCTTTTACTGTTTTGAACAAACTCAAACTCGTTAAACTTGCCGTCAGTTTAGGCGGTACAGAAAGTTTAGCTCAGCACCCTGCAGCGATGACGCATTCTGGCGTCCCTATAGCGCGTCGTGAATTTATAGGTGTAACTGAC
>JABGUA010000078.1 GCA_018646825.1 Piscirickettsiaceae bacterium | reverse complement strand
TGGATTAGTGATTTGGGTGGTACAACTGCTTTTGCTTTCCTTCTTGGCGCATTGTGTTCTGGTGCAGCTGGCTACATTGGGATGTATGCCGCGACACAAGCTAATGTTCGTACGGCAACGGCAGCGCAAGATGAAGGTGCTTCTGCTGCTTTGACCGTTGCTTTCTTTGGTGGTTCGGTGATGGGGCTCACCGTCGCTTCCATGGGTTTATTAGGGCTGGGCGTCTTATATCTACTCTTCGGAACAGATCCTCATACAGTACATGTGATTCATGGTTTTGGTATGGGAGCCTCTTCTGTGGCTTTATTCTCGCGAGTTGGTGGCGGAATATTCACTAAAAGTGCCGATGTCGGTGCTGATTTAGTCGGTAAAATTGAAGCAGGAATTCCTGAAGATGACCCGCGTAACCCCGGCGTCATTGCTGACAATGTTGGTGATAATGTCGGTGACGTTGCCGGTATGGGTTCCGATATCTTCGAGTCTTATTGTGGATCCATGATCGCTAGTTTAGCGATTGCTTCAACGATGGGATTAGCGGCTATTCAACAGCTAGCTGAAGATCAACAGACCTTAATGTTTATGCCTCTGGCTTTAGCTTCTCTTGGTTTATTATGTTCAATCGCTGGTATTTATGCTGTTAAGACTTATGCTAATAAAAGCCCCGAGGTCGCATTGAGAATTGGCACCATGGGTGCTTCCGTGCTCTTTATTGTCACTGCATTAATTCTTATTTTCTCCATGGGCGGCACCATCAATTTATGGATGGCCGTTTTAGTGGGCTCTGTCGGCGGTATTATTATTGGTTTAGTCACCGAATATTACACTGGTGGCGCACCTGTCCGAAAACTTGCTAAAGATGGTGAAACCGGTCCAGCCACAGTGATGATTAGTGGACTAGCCCTAGGTATGCAATCCGTTGCTATTCCTGTTATTACTATTGCAGCAATCATTTTTATCGCTAGTCACTATGCGGGCCTCTATGGCGTCGGTATTGCAGCCGTTGGTATGTTAGCAACTGTTGGTATAACGATGGCTATTGATGCCTATGGTCCTGTGGCCGACAATGCCGGCGGTATTGCTGAGATGGCAGAAATGGAAGAGCAGACACGGGAAATTACTGACTCGCTTGATGAATTAGGTAACACCACGGCGGCAATCGGTAAAGGCTTTGCTATTGGCGCTGCAGCTCTGGCAGCATTGGCGTTGATTAGTGCTTATATTGAAACAATTACTCATGGTAATCCTGAATTTCAATTACTGCTCAACGATCCTATTGTCTTAGTCGGTATGTTTTTAGGTGGCATTTTTCCATTTTTAGTCAGTGCCATGACGATGAAAGCCGTTGGCGATGCAGCTTTTGACATGATTCATGAAATACGCCGTCAATTTCGCGATATCCCTGGTCTATTAGAAGGCACAGCCAAACCAGATACTGCACGTTGTGTCGATATCGCAACTAAAGCAGCATTAAACAAAATGATTCTCCCCGGTGCTTTAGCTATCCTAGCCCCCGTTGTTATTGGGTTTGGTATAGGTCCAGAAGCCCTAGGTGGCATGCTAGGCGGTGCCCTTATTACCGGCGTCATGATGGCCTTAATGATGGCCAATGCTGGTGGTGCTTGGGATAATGCTAAAAAGTACGTGGAAAAAGGCAATCTAGGTGGTAAAGGATCTGATGTCCATACTGCCGTCGTTGTAGGTGATACTGTTGGAGATCCTTTAAAGGACACCTCCGGGCCAGCTATGAATATTTTGATTAATGTTATGGCAATTGTCAGTCTTGTCATTGCCCCGTTACTTGTTTAACTTCAACAACTTTTAATAAAAAGCCACGTGCTTGCACGTGGCTTTTTTGTTTTATATTGGGTCTCTGTGTTTTCTTCCAACTCAACGATTAGTCACAAACAAATATGGCAACTTGCTGGCCCCATGATTTTGGCTAATATTTCTATTCCGTTACTTGGCATAGTTGATACGGCAGTCGTCGGTCATTTAGATGCCGCACACTACGTTGGCGCTGTGGCTGTAGGCACGTTAATCTTTAGTTTTTTATTCTGGGGCTTTGGCTTTCTCCGAATGGCGACAACCGGTATCACAGCGCAAGCTGTAGGTCGATTAGATATACCCGGCAGTCATTTCATATTACAAAAATCGCTTGTGCTGGCACTTGTTATTGCTCTATTACTAATCTTGTTGCAAACCCCTCTATCTATGCTGGCTTTTTCACTTATTGATAGCAGTGAACAAGTCAGAACGCTTGGACAAAGTTACTTTTCGATCAGAATCTGGAGCTCACCCGCTATTCTTGCTAACTATGTCATTTTAGGTTGGCTTATTGGACAAGCAGACACACGTTCTGCTTTGTGGTTGGTACTGATTGTTAATATCAGTAATATTATTTTAGATTTAGTCTTTGTATCAGTATTTGAAATGGCCGTTGAAGGTGTTGCAATTGCTTCTGTTATTGCTGAATACATCGGTCTTCTTTTCGCTTATTTTTTAATTAGACGACATCATTTCCCCTTAATTAAAACAACGGAAAAAAACACGATTCAATTTAATTTTCTCTCCATACTGAATTTACATGGCAATATTTTCATACGTACGCTATGTCTTATCTTTTGCTTTGGTTTCTTTACAGTCCAAGGTGCTAAACAAGGTGATATCACTTTGGCAGCTAATGCCATACTATTGCATTTCATTACCTTTATGGCTTTTTTCTTAGATGGTTTTGCCAATGCGACAGAAGTGATTACTGGCAAGGCCGTTGGTGCTGAAAACAAGGCATTATTAAGACAAGGCTTGTCCTATGCGGCTATATGGTCACTCGCCATTGCGGCTTTATTTAGTTTGAGCTACAGCCTTTTCGGTTCTAATATTATTCGTTTATTAACGTCAATACCTGCGGTAATAACTACCGCAGAACAGTATCTACCTTGGCTTATTATTGCTCCTCTTATCGGCGTTTGGAGCTACCTTTTTGATGGTCTATTTATCGGTACCATGCGAAGTAGAGAAATGCGTAATACTATGTTGTTTTCAACTTTCTTTTGCTACTTTCCCGCTTGGTATTTTCTTCAATCTTATGGTAATCACGGCCTCTGGTTTGCCTTATTACTGTTCCTGACTGCTAGGGGAATCAGTCAAGCCTATTATCTACCACGTATTATATCTAAGTAAATATCCTTAGAAGGCTTGATATAGCTTGTATTATCATGACATAACTCTTATGATAATCATTATCATTTAGATTTGGTTATACAATAATGAAGACAATACATACCCTTTCAGCAATGAAGGTTGGTGAATCAGCGACTATCCAAGCATTTCATGTCGATACTGGGTTTCAGTATCGCTTAAACGGCTTAGGTCTTCGTATCGGTAAAACGTTTGAACTCATTCGCCGAGCTCCCTTTAATGGTCCACTTCATCTACGTATAGGCAGTACCGAATTGATGCTTCGAAAACAAGATGCTCAAATGATTGAGGTATTAATGTGAAACGCATTGCCCTAATCGGCATGCCAAACGCAGGAAAATCAACCCTCTTCAACCGAATGAGCGGTGCGAGTGCTAAAGTCGCGAACTGGCCCGGTGTTACCGTTGATTTACTCAGTTCAAAGTTATTACTTGCGGGTGAGATGGTCGAACTAATCGACTTACCTGGCATTTATGATTTACATGGTTTTTCTGATGACGAACAAGTTGTTCGTCACTTTATAGCAAATAATGATGTTGACCTTGTGTTGATGGTTGCCAATGCATCTCAGATTGATCGTCAATTAAGCCTGACGTTACAACTAAAATCGCTCAATATGCCAACCGTTGTTTTATTAAATATGGCTGATGAAGCAAAAAAAATGGGCATTAGCATTGATGCTGATAAATTATCAGACACTTTGGGCTATCCTACTGCTCTATTGAGTGCAAAGTATGGCCAAGGCTATGCAAGTGCCTACAAAGTCATAGAACAGGCATTACAAAATAGTCGGCCTCGACCAGCGCAAGCACTAGGAAAGGAATTTGCAGTCGATCGAGCAATGGAAGATGAGCTCGATACCATTGTGAAAAGCAGTGTCGACTTCCCAACACAAGCGGGAGATTCACTGACCGCTAAAATTGATAATATTGCGCTAAACCCTGTCCTAGGCTTGCCTTTATTTTTCGGTTTTATGTTCTTCATGTTTCAGGCTGTCTATACCATTGGCGGTCCACTACAAGAAGGAATGGCATGGTTATTCGAAAACTTCCGTAATTTAGCACTCGTCCCCTTATTGTCCTTTTTACCTGCCGGCTTGAACGGCTTTTTAATCGACGGTGTCTATGATGGTATTGCCACAGTCGCTTCCTTTGTTCCGATTATTATTGTCTTTTTCCTCTTTATGGCCATCGTTGAGGACAGCGGCTATCTCTCACGCGCCGCCTTCTTGATGGATGCCTTAATGAGCCGAATGGGACTTGATGGTCGTAGTTTCGTGATGCTGTTGATGGGTTTCGGTTGTAATGTCCCAGCTCTAATGGGCACGAGGACTATGCGTAGCCGTGGCCTTCGCCTACTGACCATGTTAGTCATTCCTTTTTCATTGTGTAGTGCGCGTTTACAGGTTTTTGTTTTTATGACAACGGCTTTGTTTTCACCATCACATGCACCTATCGTCCTGTTTAGTTTATATCTGATGACTTTCGTAATCGTAATTTTAACGGCGCTACTTTTCAAAGGCCGCTTTAATAGCCAAGAACCTTTCGCCCTAGAATTACCACCCTATCGGCTACCGACTTTGCGTCAAATGATAATGCGTGGCTGGCATGAAATTAGCCATTTCTTAAAACGGGCCACCAAGTTTATTACGATCGGTGTCGTCATGGTCTGGATATTAACCAATATGCCCTATGGCATCGACCCAGCTAGCTCTGCCAGTTGGTCGGGTATAATTGGTGAATTTATGTCACCTATTTTATCTCCCGCAGGGATTACTCCCGAACTGACTATCGCATTGATTTTTGGTTTTGTTGCTAAGGAGATCGTAATTGGTGCATTGGCTGTGATTTATGGTCTGGAAGGATCTGCTTTAATGACAGGCATCGCCCAACAGATTGATTGGGTTCAAGCTTATAGTTTTATGTTATTTACACTGATATACACACCTTGTCTGTCGACAATAGCGACACTGCGTGCGGAAGCAAAATCTGGCTGGTTTACTGCCTTATCGTTAATCTGGCCGCTGAGCTTGGCCTGGATAGTCAGTACCCTGTTTTATCAGGGTGCGCGTTTCATGGGGTATTAATTTTGGTTATGCCATGCATTGGCATTTGCACGTCGATCGTTATAGCCACGGCGATCGCCCTGCTCTAAATCAAACCGGATCATTTCACGCCTATCTGCACCGTCACGCCTTTCATTCCCTCTACGTTCTCTGTTTCCTGCACCTAACCAATCGGCATCCGTCCGAATCTTTTTTTGATTAAAATCTGTCATTGCTTATTCCTTTTCACAGCCCTTATACTGGACAAAATACGCCTTTAAACACATTTTTTCAATCTTAAGGTTTTAAATCAAACACTTTATACTGATTCGTCAGTGGGCATTCAAACGCCAAATAATAGGCCATCAGTTGCAAATCTTCTTCTACTTCTACCTTGCCATATAGACGATCGCCTACAACAGGGAAGCCGAGTGAGGCACTATGTATCCTAATTTGATGTTTGCGGCCAGTTTCTATCCTCACTTGTAATAAAGAGCGGTTTCCCTTTGGTTCATATTGTAAAAAGATGAAGTGACTTTTTGCCTGTCTCCCTTCAATCTCCTGCTCAACTGTTACAGGGTGAGACTCCGTTGCCGTTTTATCAAACTCGCCGTGAACCCATATCTGGTAACGCTTCTCTATATCACGTTGCTGAAATAAAGCAGACAGTGCCGCTGCCGCTTTTTTTTCATGGGCAACAATAATGAGGCCATTTGCAGCGCGATCCAATCGATGTACAGTAAAACTGTTTCTCTGCGGTAATAAATGCTGTTCAGCCCAACGGGTAATTGTGCAGTGATCGCCCCATTTTGACCCCTGCGATAGCAAGCCATAGGGTTTATTCCAAATACTGTAGTGCTTTTCATCACTGATTAATGTCGGTGCTGGTGGGACACGTTCTAACACCAATTTATCGTAATAAAGATGTAATTTTATGTTCGCTTTCAATGCTTTTTTAGCTCGTCGAAGGCGCTGTGTTTTTTTACCAATGGACTGCCAAACTGCGCCTTTTTGCATTAATTGTTTAATCAGCTGCTTTGACAAACCGGTTTCATTGGCCAACAAGTCAACCGCAATACTGCATTTTTCAGTCACTTCAATGTGTTTTTCGAAGCGAATTGGCAACTCAGACATGTTATGTTCCATTACTTTAACGTAAAATTAAGTTTTTTGATTGGGAGGCTCTCATGTTTATACATTACTTGAAATATTGCTGTTCCTTTATTGTCATTTTATCATTCCAAAGTGCTGCTTACGCAGATGTTTATAAATGGATCGATGAAAATGGCCAAACCAACTTTTCTCAGCAGGCCCCTATTGATAGAGAATCAGATGTCATCAAAATGCGATCTGGCTCTGTAATGACGCCTGCACAATCTCAACAAGCAGTTGATCAAATAATTGAACAACAAACGGCAGATGCAAAAGCGGAAGACGAAAATGCAATAGAGCGTCAAAAACAAGTTGAAAGTAAAAAGGTAAAATCAAAAAATTGTGATATTGCTAAAAGTAACCTAGCCAACTATCAGAATAATCCTAACGGACTCAAACCAACTGGCGACGGTGAATATATTCGTATTGATGAAGTAGAACGTCAAAACAAAATTAAACAACTAAAACAAGATATCCAACAGCATTGCGAATAAGGAAAAACCATGCCCTATTTAAATATTGTTACAAACCATGTCATTGACGACGAAGCTGCTCTTTTGAAAGCGGCCAGTCATGTTGTTAGCCAAGCCACGGGAAAACAAGAAACCTATGTGATGGTCAGCACCCTCTATAACCCGCATATGCTGATGGGTGGAAGCAGTTCACCTTTGGCTTTTTTGGATTATCGCGCCTTAGGATTACCCGCTGAAAGAACGCCTTTTTCTGATGTCTTATGTCAACTTATTGCCGACCAGTTATCTATTCCTGGCGATCGGGTATATATCAGCATGACTGATTCAGAGCGTCAAAATTGGGGTTGGAACCACCAAACTTTTTAATGTTTCACGACTTTAATCTTTCTTCTCAACATTACTTTAATATTTTAATAGGATCTCACCTCGGATATGCGTAGTTCTCAAGTCCTCATTGCCACTCTAAAAGAAACCCCTGCTGATGCAGAAATTATCAGTCATCAGCTCATGCTTCGTGCAGGTTTAATTCGCCGTTTAGCATCAGGTTTATACACATGGTTGCCGATGGGTTTGAAGGTATTACGAAAAGCGGAGGCTATCGTCCGTGATGAAATGGTCAAAGCCGGTGCGCAAGAACTATTAATGCCCTCAATTCAACCCGCCGAATTATGGCAAGAAAGTCAGCGATGGGAAAAATATGGGCCTGAATTGTTACGTGTTACAGATCGTCATAGCCGCGAATTTTGCTATGGCCCAACGCATGAAGAAGTCATTACTGATTTAGTCCGTCAGGAAATTCGCAGTTATAAACAATTGCCAATTACCTTCTACCAAATTCAAACCAAATTTCGTGATGAAATTCGGCCCCGCTTCGGATTGATGCGTGCCCGCGAGTTTCTGATGAAAGATGCCTATTCCTTTCATCTTGATCATGACTCTCTACAGCAGACTTATGACACGATGTTTGCTGCTTACTCTCGCATTTTTGAGCGTATGGGTTTAAATTTCCGTCCGGTTCAAGCTGACACGGGCAGTATCGGCGGTCATGCCTCACATGAATTTCATGTGCTCGCAAGTTCTGGCGAAGATGCCATTGCTTTTAGTAATCAGAGCCAATATGCAGCGAATATTGAATTAGCTGAGGCTATTGCCCCATCTAGTCAGCGCGCTGCGCCGTCACAGCTTATGTCGACTATCGACACACCCAAACAACACACCATCGAACAAGTCTGTGATTTTATGAAAGTCTCAGCTGACCAGTGCCTCAAAACATTGCTTGTTGAAGGCGCTGAAGAAGGTAGTGTCGTTGCACTCGTACTGCGTGGTGATCACGACATCAATGAAATTAAAGCCGAGAAACACCCACTTGTTGCCACGCCGTTGACCTTTGCAACACCTGAACAAGTCACAGAAACATGCGGTGCTAATATCGGTTCCATTGGCCCTGTTGGCCTTACCATCCCTGTTATTGTTGACCGTGCTGCTGCACATGTTGCTGATTTTGTTTGTGGTGCCAATCAGAATGAACAACATTTATCGGGTGTTAACTGGTCTCGTGATTTACCAGAGCCTGAAACAGCCGACTTACGTAATGTCGTGGCCGGTGATGCCAGCCCTGATGGTGAAGGTGTTTTAGATATTGCTCGCGGTATCGAAGTCGGTCATATCTTTCAGCTCGGAGATAACTATAGCGACAAGCTGAATGCGAATGTCCTAGCAGAATCAGGAAAAGCACAAACTTTAACAATGGGTTGTTACGGTATCGGCGTCTCGCGCGTAGTCGCTGCCGCCATCGAACAGCATCATGATGATCGCGGTATTATTTGGCCAATGGCACTCGCCCCTTTCCAAGTGGTCTTAGTTCCAATCAATGCCCATAAATCAGTCCGTTTACGTGAAGCCGCTGAGGCCTTATATAACAAGCTCCTTGATGCAGGATTTGATATTTTATTTGATGACCGTGGCCAAAGACCCGGCGTCGCTTTTGCTGATATGGATTTGATCGGTATCCCTCATCGTCTTATTTTAGGTGAGCGAGGTCTTGATGAAGGTAACGTCGAATACAAGCGCCGCGCTGATGGTCATTCAACTGAGTTCGCATTGGATGATGTCATTGCTGAACTCACAGAATTGATGGCTGTTTAAAAAACCATGGCCGTGATCAAGCAACAAGACTTAATTGATAGCATCGCTGATGCTTTGCAGTTTATTGCCTGCTATCACCCAAAAGACTTTATCCAAGCGATGGCCGCTGCTTATGACAAAGAACAGTCTCCCGCCGCTAAAGGTGCCATTGCTCAAATCTTGATTAACTCACGGCTTTGTGCCGAAAACCAACGGCCTATTTGCCAAGATACTGGCATTGTGACGGTGTTTGTTAAAGTCGGCATGTCGGTACAATGGGATAGCCAACTTAGTCTTGATGACATGATTAATGAAGGTGTTCGCCGCGCTTATACCCATCCCGATAATGTCTTACGGGCATCGATTGTTGAAGATCCCATTGGGTCACGACGTAATACGGGCGATAACACCCCCGCCGTCATTCATACCGAACTTGTTCTAGGCGATCGTGTTGAAATAAATATTGCTGCCAAAGGTGGCGGCTCTGAAAATAAAGCGAAATTCACCACACTAAATCCTAGCGATAATTTAGTAGATTGGGTGCTTGAAACAATCCCGACAATGGGTGCAGGTTGGTGTCCGCCCGGTATGATTGGTATTGGCATTGGTGGCACAGCTGAGAAAGCGATGATATTGGCTAAGTCGTCGATTATGGAATCAATTGATATTCAAGCCTTGATAGAACGTGGCCCTGTCACTGCTGCCGAAAAACATCGCGTAGAGTTATATGAAAAAATTAATGCTTTAGGCATTGGTGCACAAGGCTTAGGTGGTTTAACGACAGTGTTAGATGTCAAAGTGAATGACTACCCGACCCATGCTGCTTCTCTACCCGTTGCGATTATTCCTAATTGTGCTGCAACACGTCATACACACTTTACGTTAGATGGTACAGGCCCAGCTACTTTTGACCCTCCTTCGCTAGATGATTGGCCTGATATTACTTGGCAAGCAGCTGAGAATACTCGCCATATCAACCTGGATACCATCACACAGAATGATATTCTAACTTGGCAACCGGGCGACACCTTATTATTAACGGGTCATTTACTGACTGGCCGAGATGCCGCACATAAAAAGATAGCGGATTTATTTGCACAAAACCAACCTTTACCAGCAGGATTAGACTTTAAAGGTCGGTTTATTTATTACGTTGGTCCTGTTGACCCTGTTAGGGATGAAGTGGTCGGCCCTGCTGGCCCAACTACAGCCACACGGATGGATAAGTTCACCGACATGATGTTAGATAAAACGGGTTTACTCGGCATGATCGGTAAAGCAGAACGTGGGGCAGAAACCATTGCTTCTATCAAACAACATCGTTCGGTTTACTTAATCGCAGTGGGTGGTTCAGCCTATTTGGTCTCAAAAGCAATTAAATCTTCTCGTATCGTTGCATTTGAAGAGCTGGGAATGGAATCAATTAGAGAATTTTATGTCGAAAATATGCCGGTGACTGTTGCCGTTGATAGTTTGGGTGATTCAATTCATCAATCTGGTCCCAAAGAATGGCGACAAAACATCGCCGATATTCTCATTAATTCAAAATAACATTCGTTTCTTCAGGAGAAATTATGTCTGCGCCCATTACTTTACACCTCTTAGCCGTCGTCATCTGGGTTGGTGGTATGTTCTTCGCCTATATGGCTTTAAGACCTGCAGCAGGCCTATTAGAGCCACCTGTTCGTCTCACATTATGGTCACATACTTTTAAACGTTTCTTCCCTTGGGTTTGGGTATCTATCATCACCTTATTAGTGACAGGCTTTGGCATCATCAAACAATCAGGTGGTATGGGTGAAGTCGGTCCGCATGTTCATATTATGTTGCTGTTAGGCATTATTATGATGCTGATGTTTCTGCATGTGTTTTTTGCACCGCATAAAAAATTAGCACTTGCCGTTGAAAGCCAAGACTGGGAAACAGGTGCAAAAGCGTTAAACCAAATTCGTTTATTGATTTCAATTAACCTGCTTTTAGGTTTAATCACTACCGTTGTTGGTAGTGCGGGTCAATTTTATTAAACCTGACTCACTATAATGCGTTTATTTTTACTGCTTTTTTTATTCCCTACTCTCTCTATCGCAGACAATGGTATTGAGCGTACCAAATCAGAAGATGGCACAGTTGAGTTTAGTAACGTTTCTCCCGCCAAAAAGAAAAAGCCAGTCAAAACAACTGTTATTTACAAATATTCAGAATCTGATGATGTGACGGTTTTTACCAATAAAAAACCGTCACATATCACCGAGTTTGAAGTCTTAAAATATGATTGTTATGCCTGTAATCCAGATTCTAAAATTGACTGGTATCGGGTTAGACTCAACCCCACCTCTTTTTCTGATGCCGTCAGCCAGGCTGCTAAGAAACATCAGGTCGATCCCGCTTTAATTCGTGCCTTAATGCATGCTGAATCAGCTTTTAACCCTAATGCTGTTTCTCATAAAGGCGCACAGGGCTTAATGCAATTAATGCCTGGAACAGCAAAAGAACTCGGTGTACAAGATGCCCTAATCCCCAGTCAAAACATCGCCGGCGGTGCTAAATACATTGCCCAATTATTGAAACGCTTCAATGGCAATATTCAACTCGCCACTGCTGCTTATAATGCTGGGCCCGGCGCCGTAAAAAAATATAATGGGGTGCCACCGTATAAAGAAACTGAAGTGTATGTCGAACGGGTTGGTATACTACACAAACGCTATCAAATGGCACTTTAGATGAAAAGCATCAAAAAATTCCTTGCTGAGAATGACAAACTCGTTCATTCCACCATGCAAAAAATTACCTCTCATGTTCAACGACGCAAAGGCGAATGGGTGTTTAACACCGTCTTAATAGAAGGCCAAGAAGTCCCGTTCAAATACAAACGCCAAAAAACCTATAAATCGCTACAAGGCGCACATGTCGATATGATTTACTATCCTGAAACCGAAACCATTGCCGGAATGGATTTCGAGTTTATGAAAGTCGTCAAAATCAATATTTCATAAACTGTTTCCAAACCACTAGGGAAAGTCATGAGTAAAACAGAACATGCGGCACAACAAGCCAGAGC